>NZ_JBEOTZ010000007.1:219347-279492 GCF_040303825.1 Streptomyces sp. NPDC094143 | reverse complement strand
AAGCGGCACCCGGCGTGGAGGCGAGACGGCCCCCGGGCCGTCGCGCCCCCTTCGTCAGGCCGCCGGCGCTCACCCGTCCGGGTCGATCGCCCCGGCCCTGCGCCGCCTCCCGGCGATAATCAGGACATGTCCGCCCCGCCCGCAGCCCCCCAGCCGATCAGCCGGCTCCTCGGCGATCTGGTCTCGGTGGGTGAGGCCTACGCGCTCGTCCTGGCCGGCGGGTCCGCGGTGCTGGCGCACGGGCTGGTGGGCCGGGACGGGCGGGACGTGGACCTCGCCACCGAGCACCCCGCCGGGATGGACGCCATCGCCGACGCGGTCCGCACCGGGCTGGTCGCGCGCGGCTGGCTCGTGCAGACGCTGGAGACCGAGCCGCTGTCCGCCCAGTTCCTCGTCACGGACGCGGCGACCGGCGAGGAGTGCCAGGTCGGTCTCCGCAAGGAGGTGCTGTGGCGGCCGCCCGTGCCCACGGAACTCGGACCGGCCCTCTCCCTGGACGACCTCGCCGGCACCCGGGTGCGGGACCTGGCCGACCGGGGACTGCCCCGCGACCTGGTCGACGTGCACGCCGTCTCGGCCCGCTGGAGCCACCCCGAACTGGAGGAACTCGGCCGCCGCCACGCCCCGGACACCTTCGATCTGACCGATCTCCAGGCCCGGTTGACCGGCACGGACTGGCTCGACGACAGGGCGTTCACCTCCCAGGGCCTGGACGCCGGGGACGTGGCCGGGCTCCGCCGCTGGGCGCAGGAGTGGGCCGACGACATCGCGGAACGGCTCATCGAGGGCGAGGCCCCGGAGGAGACGGACGGCTGAACGGCCGTCCGCTGCCCGCCGGCGGTGACGTCCGCCGCCGCTGCCGCCCCTCCGCCGCCATCAGCGCCAGGGTCACTCCCGCCGACACCGCCGCCAGCGCCGTCATCGCCCGGGCGGGCGAGGTCAGTTGGGCGACCGATCCGGCCAGGGCCGCCGCCACGCCCTGCATCGTGAGCATCCCCGCCGAGTGCAGGCCGAGAGCGTGTCCCGTCAGCTCGTCCGGGGTCAGGGCGACCAGCCGCTCCTGCTGCACCAGGCTCGCGCCGAAGCCGGCCGAGGCCACGGTGACGGCGACCGCGGCGAGCGGCAGCGGCGGGTGCAGGAGGAACGGCAGGTAGGGCAGGGCCAGGAGCAGCAGCAGGGGGAAGCCGAGGCGGGGGCGCAGCCGGGGTGGGACCAGGCGGCCGACCAGCACGTCCCCGGCCAGCATGCCGAGCGCGGCGCAGGCGAACAGGGTGCCCGCGGACCCGGGCGCGTAGGAGACGTAGAGGGCTTCGCAGCCGACTATCAGCCCGTTGGGGATCCAGAGGGCCAGATAGACCTGGCGGCGCGGCGCGGACGACCACAGCAGGGCGTTGGCGCGCCAGGTCGCCGTCACCGAGGGGCGGCCCGTGGTGCGGGGCGGGCGGCGGGTCAGGCCCAGCCGGACCACCACGGCCGCGAGGACGTACAGGGCGGCCGCCGCCAGGAGCGACAGGCGGGGGGAGAGAAGGGCCACCAGGGCGCCGCCGGTCGCGTAGCCGGCGATCTGCATGAGGCCGCTCATCATGTTGAAGACCGAACGGCCCAGCAGATAACCGTCCTTGCCGAGGATCTCGTTCAGCAGGCCCCAGCGCACTCCCCCGCCCACCGACTCCGCCAGCCCCTTGGCCAGGACGAGCGCGAAGAGCGACCAGAGCGGCAGGCCGGGCAGGGCCAGGGCGGCGGTGGCCGCCGCGAAGAGCAGGGGCAGGGCCGTCAGGGCGGCGCGCGGGGGCAGCCGGTCGGCCGCCGAGAGCAGGAACGTGGCGCCCAGCACCTGCACGAGGGACGAGCCGAACATGCTCACCGCGGACAGCAGCGGCGAACCGGTCTGCCGGTACACCAGTGTGCCCAGGGCCAGTCCGCCCATGGTCTGGGCGACCGTCTGCGCCGACGCGGCCAGGAAGAAGGGGGTGAACTCGGGTGTGCGGAACAGATCGCGGTAGCTGCGCATGCGCGGAGTCTCGGTCCGGGCCGGAGGCCGGGGTTAATGTTTCGCGCACGCGCGAAAGGAGGGTCTGACGTGGGCTGGTGGCAGATCAACGCCGACACCCTCGCGGGGAGCCGGTTCGTGATCTCGCCGTTCGCGGAGACTTTCGGGAGCCTGCGGCTGCTGCAGACGGCCGGGGCCGCGCATCCCGGCGAGCGCCGGTGGCTCGACGCGCATGTACCGGACTACCGGCGGCGGCTGGCGCGGGACCCGGTGACCGCGCTGCTCGTCCGGGCCGGGATCGGAGCGGAGTGGACGGCCGACTTCCTGTCCCCCACCCCGCGCGACGGGGAGACCTTCGAGCAGGCGGTCGCCCGGGTGCGGGCGGCCTGCCCGGCGCGGGCCCGCGCCGACCTCACCCTCTCCCTGCGCGGCCCGGTCCCCTCCCCGCTGGAGCGGGACGACCTGCCGGAGCGCGCCGCCGACCTGCTGACGTACGTGTGGGCCACGGCCGTGCGGCCGTACTGGGCCCGGCGGCGGCTCGTCCTGGAAGCCGATGTGGTGGCACGGACGGCTCGGGTCAGCCGGGGCGGCTGGGCGAGCGCGCTGGACACGCTGCGGCCGGGGACACGGTGGCTGGGCGAGAACCGGCTGCAGGTCAACGCGCACGAGTATCCGCCGCGTGAGATCTCCGGCGCGGAGCTGGTGTTCGTGCCGATCACCACGCAGCGGATCGGCTGGGTGTCGTGGGAGGGGACGGACCGGTACGCGCTGGTCTACCCGTGTGCCGGTGCCCTCGCCGACCCGGGTGGCAGGCCCGTGCCCGCGAGCCTGGCCGCGCTGCTCGGTCCGGCCCGCGCCGGGGTGCTGGTACGGCTCGGTTCCCCGCTGAGCACCAGCCAGTTGGTGGCCGTGACCGGTCAGGGGCTCGGCTCGGTCGGACGGCATCTGCGGGTGCTGCTGGACGCCGGGCTGGTGGAGCGGCGCCGGGCGGGCAGGTCGGTGCTGTACTCGCGGACGGCGGCGGGGCAGGTCCTGGTGGAGGCCCAGGACCGGCCCGGGACCCACCGGAGCTAGCATCCGCTCATGACGACTACTGACCACACCGGTTCCTCCCCCCTCGACGTCGAGATCGGCTCCCTGCAGGGCGGCCCCGCCGACCTGTCCCAGTACGCGGGCACTGCGGTGCTCGTGGTGAACGTCGCCTCCAAGTGCGGCCTGACCCCGCAGTACGCCGGCCTGGAGAAGCTCCAGGAGCGCTACGCCGGGCGCGGCTTCACCGTCCTCGGCGTGCCCTGCAACCAGTTCCTCGGCCAGGAGCCGGGCAGCGCCGAGGAGATCGCCGAGTTCTGCTCGGCGACGTACGGCGTGACCTTCCCGATGACGGAGAAGGTCGAGGTCAACGGGGAGAACCGGCACCCGCTCTACGACCGTCTGACCGGCTTCGCCGACGCCGAGGGGCACAGCGGGGACATCCGCTGGAACTTCGAGAAGTTCCTGATCGGCCGGGACGGCTCGGTCGTCGCCCGCTTCTCGCCGCAGACCGAGCCGGAGTCGGCCGAGGTCGTGGCGGCGATAGAGGCCCAGCTGGCCTGAGGCCCCGCCGCTTCCAGGATGGACCCGGTGCGTGACGTCGCGTTCCCGGTCGGCTGAACCCCCCTCGGAGGCCCACGGGCACAAGCGGAGCCCTCTCGGCTAGGACGGCGATACTGGTCGAGAGGGCCCTGTCGGTGGTGCTTGTGCTGTTGTCGAGCTCGTGGTCAGGCCTTGACCGAGGCCACGAAGGCGTTCCACGCGTCGGCGGGAAACGCCAGCTTGGGACCCTCGGGGACCTTGGTGTCCCCGAGCTCCAGGGCCTCTTCGACGGTCGACCTGACCATCACACAGGCGCCGTTGTTGTTGGTGTAGGAGGACGTCGTCCACGTTTCCGTGGCGCCCAGACGAATTGCCATGTTCGCTCCGTAGCCAGTTGCGTTTACGCCAACCCGTGCTGGTGGTTGGCGTGATCGACGCTACTCGCCCACATCCTCGTTCGGAGCAGTCATTCACTCGACCGGATGGCATATTCCAGGGGAGACTTCCAGTCAGGCGTGTCAGGGGTGTAGCATCCCGCGCTTCGCCCGGTGGAGGGTCTCTTCCGGCGGTGGTTCAGCGTGCGTAGTCCTTCGCCAGACGCTCGATGAGCTGCCGCGACTGGTCCACGTTCAGCGACTGGGCGCGCAGGTGCTCGTACATCACCGTGTACTTCTGCACGTCGAGCGGCTTCTCCAGGTACAGGTCGCTGGTGACGCCCTCGATGTACACGACGCTGGAGTCGGCCGCGTCGGCGAACTCCAGGATCGAGTACTGGCCGTTGATGCCGGCGTGGGCGCCGACCTCGAACGGCAGGACCTGCACGGTGATGTGGGGCAGCTGCGACACCTCGATCAGGTGCTCCAACTGTTCGCGCATCACTTCCTTGTTGCCCACGACCCGGTGCAGGGACGCCTCGTCCAGCACCACCCACAGCCGCAGCGGGTCCGTCTCGGCGGTGATACGGCCCTGCCGGCGCAGCCGGACCTCGACGCGCTTGTCGTGGTCCGCCTCGGACGCCTCGGGCGAACCGCCCCGGATGATGGCCTCGGCGTAGGCGCGCGTCTGCAACAGGCCGGTGATGATCTGGGGTTCGTAGACCCGCAGCGACTCGGCGTCCGTCTCCAGGCCGATGTAGACGGAGTAGGGGATGTCGCCGAAGGCGTGCCACCAGCCCTGCTGGCGCGAGTCCTTGGCCATCTGCATCAGCGAGTCGACGATCCGCTGGTCCTCGACCTCGTACACCCCGCACAGGTCGCGCACGTCGCGCTGGCTGATGCTGCGCCGCCCGTTCTCCAGGCGGCTGATCTTCGACTGCGACACCAGCAGCCGCTCGGCCACTTCCTCGGCCGTCATGCCCTTGAGCTCGCGGAGCCTGCGGAGCTCCTGACCGAGCCGGCGCCGCCTGACGGTGGGATTGACATTGGACGCCACGGGACGTGCACCTCCGGCTGCGTGCCTCTACTTTGCGTATCTGCTGTTGAGCAGACTGCCACCAAGGTGCTTCCTACCGCTGGGAAACGGTGGATATGCGACGGGTACACGCCAGTTCGGGAACGGCACGCCGAGCGGGGCGGCGAGAGTCTGCGCTCTCGCCGCCCCGCTCGGACAGCGGCTCCCGTGACCGGGCTCGTGGGGTCCCGTGATGTGTGCCGGTCGTAGGTGGTGCTCGGTGGTGCGGCGCGGCTCAGTGGGCCACGGCACGCGCCATGGATCCGTGGCGCGGTTGCATCGGAACACCTCGGGCGGGTTCCGGTGCGGGCCTGGCTCCGGCGGCCGGACGGCCGGACGGGGCCGGGCTGCGGCGCGGCTGGGCCGCCACGCCGTTCTGGACGTCCATCACGGCGTGCGCGACGAGACCGCCCATGGGGTCGTGCCTGATCAGGTCCCTGAGCCGGGAGCGAGAGGAGCGTCCCTCGTTGCCCGGGTACAGGTGCTTGCCGAGGCCGACCGCGTGCGCCAGCGCGGCGAGCGCCGCGGTCCGCGGGTCCGGCGGTACGCCGGTGCGGATCGCGGAGTCCAGCCGGGCCCTGATCTCCCGGCTGATCTCGTTGTCCGTCGCCTGGTAGCGAGTCGTCGGCAGCACTCCGCACATCTGGCCCGCCACGGCATGCACCATGCCGCACCGCTCCAGATGCGAGAGGTAGGTCTGGCGGAGCCCCAAGCGCGGCCCGCCTATCCAGTGGACCGCCCGTACGGGAGCGCCGCGCCTTCGCAGCAACTCCAACGCGCAGTCCAGAGTCGGATCTCCAGTCGGCCGTGGTACCACCACGGCGATACGATCCCCGTCTGGGGCTATCCGTCCGGCCAGCGCCAGCTCCACTAGCTGTGCTCCGGCCAGACCGAGGTCGAGCGACTGCGGCTGTGCAGTGGTACCCGTGGCCGGGTCCAACGCCAGCAGCAGAAGCTCCTCCGGAAGTGTTCTGCGGCTCCTGCCCATCCATGCCTCCCCGCGTGGATGAATGACAGGGTGACCCCTCTCACATTGGTCTGTCGAGGGTGCGTGACCGGTTCGTAGTGGAACCAGTAGGTATGTCGTTCTCGTCTACCGGATGGATCCGGTCCGCACACAGGACACTGGTACATGGTTCGGACAGCGCCGGGGAGCGTTGTCAGGGCGGCGGTTCACGTTCGGTACGCGCACGCGGGTGGTGCGGCGCGAGGAGGAGGCATCGGTGGCGGGCGAGTCCCCCGACAGGTCGAAGCAGCGCGAGTCGTCGGCAGAACCGACGTCGGGGAGCGCGGGTCCGGTTCCCGGGGCCAGGAGCGAGTCAGCGGACCCGCGGCTCGCGATGGCGCGGGAGGCGAAGAAGTCCTCGGGGCGCGCGGGTGTCGACACGGCGACCCGCGTGCTGTCCGCGCGGACGGCCGAGGAGCGGGGGGACGCGGAGCGCGGCGCGGGCGACTCCGCTCCCGAGGAGGCCGCCGAGCCCGCCGATGCCGCCGAGTCCGCCAAGTCCGTGGAAACGTCCGGTGGGGACTCCTGTGAGCGGGGTGCGGGCGGCTCGGACGGACGGGTGCGGGAAGCGGTGGCGGCGTGGGTCGCTTCGGCCGACGGCGACGAGAAGCAGACCGGCACGGGCGCGGACTCCCGGGAGGCCCGGAAGGCCGACGCCGAGCCGGGGCACGAGGCCCCTGAGGCCGGCTCGGACGTGCGCGACGGCGGAGACGCGGAGGCCCCGGAGACCCTGGAGGCCGCGGGCGCACCGATCACCGACGCCGGCACGGACGCCGACCCTGCCGACAAGGGGCGGCAGGACCGCGCGGACGCCGAGGGCGCCGACGGGTCCGGCGAGCTTGCCCGGGGTGACCGGGAGGCCGCCGACGCGGCGGACGAGACGGACGAGGCGGACGAGGCCATGGATGCCCTGGAAGACGCCCAGGAGGCCGCTGAGGCGGCGCCGACGGGCTCCCGGGGCCCGGACGGGGCCGAGGAGCCGGAGGCGGACCGTTCCGCCACGGCCGGTGGCAGCACGCGCACGGAGAAGACCGGGCCAGCCGGCTCCGTCGACGGTGAGGCCGCCGCTGCCCTCAAGGCCGACGACGCCGCCGGCGGCAAGGCGAGCGGCCCGAGCCCCTCCGCGGCGGCGGACAGCACCGGCGACAAGGCATCCGAGACCGCCGCCCCCCGTACCTCCGGCGGCGACGCCGAGGCGGAGCCCGACGCGGACACCGCCACCGACGGGGACACGGACGGCGCGGCCTCCGACGCGGACGCCTCCGAGGCCGACGGCGAGTCCCGGCCGGCCACCGACACCGAGCCCGCACCCACGGCCACCACCAGCACTGCCGCCACCGGCACCACCGGCACCGCCACCGGCAAGACCCCGGCCTCCAACACCGACCAGGCCGGCCCCGGCAAGGCCGATGACGGCAAGGCGGGCGACGGCAAGGCCGACGACCGCAACGCCGGCACGGGCAAGGCCGACGACCGCAACGCCGGCACGGGCAACGCCGGCACGGGCAAGGCCGGCACGGGCAACGCCGGCACGGGCAAGGCCGGCACGGGCAACGCCGACGGCACCGAGGCGGGCGACCGCAAGGCCGGCACCGGCGAGGCGGCCGGTGGCGAGGTCTCCGCGCCGCCCGTCGACCAGCCCACCGCCGTCTTCAAGGCCGTACGGCCCCCGGTCGATCAGCCCACCACCATGCTCAAGCTCGGTGGCGGCACCAAGGACGCGGCCGGGAAGACGGACGCTCCCGAGAAGGACGCCGAGCGGACCAGCAAGTTCGTCGCGCTCAAGCCGCTGGACGACCCGGCGGCCCGGCAGCCCGTCCCGCCCGCCGAGGCCACCGCCCCCGTCCCCACCGTCGGCCCCGAGCGCACCACCCAGCAGCCGCTGCCGCCGAAGCCGCCGCTGGACCTGCTGGCCGAGCTGACGAACACCCCGCCGCCCCCGGAGACCCCGCTGCGCACGGCCGTGCGGCGGGTGAAGATCTGGACGCCGCTGGTGCTGCTGCTGGTGATCGTCTTCGCGGTCGTGCAGAGCGTGCGCCCGCTGCCGACGCCCACCCTCGAACTCACCGCGAAGGACAGCTACACCTTCGAGGGCGGCCGGACCGACATCCCCTGGCCCACCAAGGGCCAGGCCGCGCTGGACGTCCAGGGCATCGGCACGTTCGGCTCGTCCGGCGAGCAGAAGCCCGTGCCGATCGCCAGCGTCGCCAAGGTCATGACCGCCTACGTGATCCTGCGCGACCACCCGCTCAAGAGCGGCGCCGAGGGGCCGAAGATCGACATCGACCAGGCCGCCGAGGACCAGTCCGACGCCGGCCAGGAGTCCACCGTCGACGTCACCAAGGGCGACAAGATCACCCAGCGGGAGGCCCTGGAGAGCATCCTGATCGCGTCCGCGAACAACGTGGCGCGGCTGCTCGCCCGCTGGGACGCGGGGTCCGAGAAGGCGTTCGTGCAGAAGATGAACGACGCCGCCAAGGACCTCGGCATGAAGAACACGACGTACACCGACCCCTCGGGCCTGAACAACACGACCGTCTCCACGGCCGTGGACCAGGTGAAGCTCGCCAAGGCCGCCATGCAGCAGCCCGCCTTCCGCGAGGTCGCGGCGATGATGTCGTACGTCGACTACAAGGGCACCAGGCACGACAACTGGAACCGCCTGGTCGGCTCCAACGACGTCACCGGCATCAAGACCGGCACCACCACCTCCGCCCTCGGCAACCTCGTCTTCTCCGCGAAGAAGGACGTGAACGGCGAGACGCACCGGATCATCGGCGCGGTCGTGCGCCAGCCCGCCGGCGGCCCCGACAACACCATCCTGGGCGCCGCGCTGCACGAGGGCGACCGGCTGATCCGGGCCGCGCAGGGCGCGCTGGAGTCGGCGACGATCCTGAAGAAGGGCACGGTCGTCGGGTACGCCGACGACGGGCTCGGCGGCCGTACGCCGGTCGCCGTCACCGAGGACGTCACGGCCGTCGGCTGGGCGGGCCTGTCCGTGAAGCTGACGTTCGCGGCGGACGACCTGCCGCACACGGCCGAGGCCGGCACCAAGGTGGGCACGCTCACCGTCGGGGACGGCAGCAGCGGCGCCGTGAAGGTTCCGGTCGCCCTCCAGGAGGACCTGGTGGAGCCGGGCTTCGGGGCCAAGCTCACCCGCATCGGCTGAGCCGGGGCGGCGCCCGGGCGAGCGCACCCCGCCGGTGGCGGCCCGTCCGGGCTCTGCCCGGCGGGGTGCGTGCTAGCGTCGCGAATCGGGGCAGGTCGCCGTGCGCGGCGGCGCGGCCGGGAACCGGGGGCGAACGGGACGCGGCCGGGGGAAGAAGCCGGGAACGGAAAGACGGGACACGGGGAGTGCCTTCGAGTGGCCACTGCGGAGCCGACACGCGCAGACGACACCGGTCCGGGCCGCGTATCCGGCCCGCGAATACGCGCGTCCAGAACGCCGGACCCCGGCACACCTGACGGCACGGCCGACCCCGTGCCCGAGAGCGCGTCCCCCGGATTCCGCTGGCCCCCCTTCGTGCTGGCCGTGCGGGAGCGGATGCTGCGCCACCCGGTGCTCTCCATCACCGGGCTCGCCGGGGTGCTGCACGTCATCTGGTTCTTCACCTTCGCGAACAGCGGGGGTGACCTGGCCGCGCAGGACGCGTGGGCGGAGTTCGTCGGCCGGCATCCGGACTCGGCGTACAACCTCGCCTGGTACGGCGGCATGCACCCGGTGTCGTACAGCGTGGTGTCGCCGTATCTGATGTCCGTGCTCGGGGTGCGGACGACCATGATGATCGCGGGGACGGTCTCGGCGGGGCTGCTCACCCTGCTCCTGCTGCGGTCCCGTGCCGTCCGCAATCCGCTGTGGGCGTCGCTGGCGGGCGTGTTCGGGCTGTTCTGCAACGCCGTGTCCGGCCGGGTGACCTTCGGTCTGGGCATGATGTTCGCGCTCGGCGCGGTGGCGGTGGTGTTCTGCTGGCCGTACCGGTGGCGTTACAAGCGCTGGGCGAAGGCCCTGTGCGCGGCGCCGCTGGCCGCGCTGGCCACCATGGCGTCGCCGGTGGCGGGCCTGTTCGTGGGCCTGGTGGCCGTGGCGCTGTTCCTGCAGAAGCGGCGGCCGGGCGCGTGGGCCCTGGGTCTGGCGCCGAGCGCGGTGGTCGCGGTGTCGGCGTGGCTGTTCCCGTTCTCGGGGACGCAGCCGATGATGTTCGGCTCGGTGGTACTGCCGCTGGCGTTCTCCGTCCTGGTCCTGGTGCTGGTGCCGCGGGACTGGAAGACGGTCCGGCTCACGGCCGCGGTGTACGGCCTGGGGGTCGTGCTGGTGTGGCTGATCAGCTCCCAGATCGGTTCGAACATCACGCGTCTGGCGATGCTGTTCGCCGGTGTCGCGCTGGTCGCCGCGCTCCCGTTCACGGTGGAGCGCAGCCGCAAGTGGTATGCGGCCGTGGTCGCCCTGGTCGGCTTCGGGGTGTGGATCGGCTTCAAGACGGTCGACGACATCGTGCACACGGCCCCGGCGGCCTCCTGGTCGCGCGAGCTCGCCCCGCTCGTCAACGAGTTGCAGGAGGTCGGCGCGGAGAAGGGCCGGGTCGAGGTCGTCCCGGCCCGTTCCCACCGCGAGGCGTCCGCCCTCGCGCCCTACGTCAACCTGGCCCGCGGCTGGAACCGCCAGGCCGACATGGAGCGCAACCCGCTCTTCTACGACGACACCCTGAACTCGGCGAACTACCGCGAGTGGCTCAAGCGCTGGGCGGTCCACTACGTCGTGCTGCCGAAGGACGAGCCGGACGGCGACGGCGGCGAGCGGGAGCGGGCGCTGGTGCAGCGGGGTCTGCCCTATCTGACGCAGGTGTGGGGCGACGCCAACTGGCAGCTGTTCAAGGTCACCGATCCGACCCCGCTGGCCGAGCCGAACGCCGTCGTCGACCGGGCCGAGCAGGGCGAGATGGTCCTCCAGGTGCGCAAGGCGGGCCGGATCCTGGTCCGCATCCCGTACTCGCCGTGGCTGAGCATCGTCGACGCGGAGGGCAAGAGCCTGAAGCCGCCGCAGGAGACGGAGGCCTCCAAGGACCGGCCGGAGGGCGAGCCGAAGTCGTACGTCAACGTCAACGGCTGTCTGCGGGAGACGGAGGAGGACGCCCAGGGCGACCGCTGGACGGAGCTCCTCGCGCCGAAGCCGGGCACGTACCGCCTGGCGGCGCCGTACCAGCTCCCGCGCGGCACGCCGTGCCCGGAGGAACTGCGCTGACCCCCTTCCTCGGCAGACGGTTCGTTTTCTGACGTTCCGTCAGACAATGCGCCCGGGATTCCGGGGATGCCTGCGATGCCATTGCCCCGGGGAAGACGCTCGCTGCGGATGACCCGGGGCTGTCTGTCGTGTTCCGGCGTCGGACCGGGCCCCGGCGATCATCGGACAGTCATTGCTGGTCAACGCCGGAGAGCTGGCGTGACGCGTTCATGTAGGTGAACCAAGGCCATCACGTCGAACATTTTTACCTCCCCTTGACTCAACGGTCACTTGTCGTGTTCACGCGACAGCGCCCACGATGAGCGCCGGGCTGATCCCTGGGAGGGCGCACATGAACGGTCTCGACTGGGCCGTGCTCATCGGCTACTTCGCCGTGATGGTCGCGATCGGCGTCTGGTCGCACAAACGGGTGGACAACGTCAGCGACTTCTTCACCGCGGGCGGCAAGATGCCGTGGTGGCTGTCCGGCATCTCGCACCACATGTCGGGCTACAGCGCGGTGATGTTCACCGGGTACGCGGGCATCGCCTACACCTACGGCGTCACGTCGTTCGTCACCTGGTCCTTCCCCATCGCCCTGGGCATCGCCATCGGGTCGAAGCTGTTCGCCCCGCGCATCAACCGGCTGCGTTCCCGGCTGCATGTGGCGTCCCCGCTGGAGTACCTGAAGAACCGCTACGACCTGAAGACCCAGCAGGCGCTGGCCTGGTCGGGCATGCTGCTGAAGATCGTGGACGTGGGCGCGAAGTGGGCGGCGATCGCCACGTTGCTCTCCGTCTTCACCGGGATCTCCCTCAACCAGGGCATCCTCATCACCGGCGGCATCACGGCCATCTACTGCACGATCGGCGGCCTGTGGGCGGACGCGCTGACCGAACTCGGCCAGTTCATCATCCAGTTGCTGGCCGGCATCGCGATGTTCGCGGCGGTGTTCGTCCGGCTCGACGACCACGGCGGCTTCTTCGGCGTCTGGGACTCCCCCGAACTCCAGGGCCACGAGAAACCGCTGGTCGGCCCGTACGGCACGGTGTTCCTGCTGGCGTTCCTCTTCATCAAGCTGTTCGAGTACAACGGCGGCATGCTCAACCAGGCCCAGCGCTACATGGCCACCCCGAACGCCAAGGAGGCCGAGCGCTCGGCCCGGCTGTCGGCGATCCTCTGGCTGGTCTGGCCGCTGGTGCTGTTCTTCCCCATGTGGATGTCGCCGCTGCTGGTCGAGTCGCAGAAGCCGGACGGTTCCGACTCGTACGCCCTGATGACCGAACAGCTCCTGCCGCACGGCCTGCTGGGACTGGTCATCGTCGGCTTCTTCTCGCACACCATGGCCATGTGCTCCTCCGACGCCAACGCCATCGCGGCCGTGTTCACCCGGGACTGCGCGCCGGTGATCTGGGCGCGGGCCCGGGCCTGGAACCAGAGCCAGGGCCTGCGGGTGGCGCGGATCGCGACGGTCGTCTTCCTCGGTCTGTCCATGGCGGCGGCGACGCAGGTCAACTCACCCGCGTTCAAGGACATCATCACGGTCGTCATCAAGTGGGTGGCCGGTCTGATGGGCCCGATGGCGATCCCGATGATGCTGGGCCTGCTGCGGGCGTTCCGCCGCTCCGGCCCGACCGCGGCGCTGGCCAGCTGGTCGATGGGCCTGTTCGCCTTCTGGCTGGTGAACTACCCGATCAACTGGAACGTCGAGGGCGGCGTACCGCTCCAGTACCAGGTGTCGATCCCGCTGGCGGTGTCCCTGGTCCTGTACATCGTGATCGGCTACATCAGGCCCGAGGACACCCCCGAGCGTCTCGCGCTCATCGAGAAGATCAACACGGACGGCGACGGGGCCGCGGCGGCCACCGTGCCCGCCCCGGCGGGTGGCGCCCAGGACGCCACCGTGCGCACCACCGTGAAGGACTAGCCGCGGCACGCCCGCGACGACCGTGCGCCCCCGCCCCGAACGGGCGGGGGCGTCAGGCTGTTCAGTCGTCCTCGTCCAGCGCGCCGGTGACCTCGCGCAGGTCGACGAACTTGAAGTTCGTGTTGTCGCGGACCTCCCCGTCCGCGTCCGTCTCGGCGGGGGTGTTGTGCCCGTCCTGCACCACGAGCAGGCCGTTGGGGTAGCGGGAGCCGAGCGGGGCGTTCAGTACGGCCGCGCCGTCGCACTCCTCGGAACCGTCGACGGTCCCGGCGGTGATCCGGAAGCCGCTCTCGTACTCGTTGCCGTCGGAGACCTCGCGGTCGTAGGCGGCGAAGGTGTCGTCGCCCTGGCTGGAGGCGAGCAGGTAGCCGTCTCCGTCACCCTCGTCGAGGAGGGTCAGGCCCTCGACGTCGGCGGACAGGTGCGTGCCGCCGTAACCGGGGTCGGCGCCCGCGACGCACTCCTCCGTCGCCTCGTCGTAGGTGGCGGGGACGCCGTACTCCCGGACCTTGTCGACGAGCTTCGGCTTGCCGGTGAGGTCGGCGGGCAGCCGCCAGATGCCGACGTCCTCCTGGCCGGCGTAGAGCACCTTGTTCACCGGGTCCACGACCATGCCCTCGACCTGGGGGAGGTCGCCGGGGTCGGCGCAGGGGCTCCAGGACGTGCCGTCCGGGAGGGTGAAGGAGGCGGGCAGGTCGTAGGTGCGCACCTTCCGGTAGGAGACCGCTCCGCGGGAGGTCGTGCTCAGCTCCAGCAGGGCGAGCCGGGTGCGGCTGCGCCGGCTGACCACGGCGTAGGAGCGGCCGGTGGCCTTGTCCTTCCAGGTGGCCAGGCCGTAGGGGGTGGCCTGGTCGTTGACCTCGTCCTGGGTCGTGGAGAACACCAGCGGGGCGTTCGGGTCGGTGATGTCGGTCAGCGGGCGGGCGGCGCCCGGGGTGATGCGGTAGATCCGCAGGTGGTCGCGGCCGCGGTCGGTGACGACGGCGATGTCGGCGCGGCCGGTCGGCAGCGGGAACCCGGAGATCAGGTCCACGTTGTTGAAGCGGCCCGGCTTGTCGTCGGGGGTGGGCGCGGGGGGCGCCGGGATGGACTGCACCTCCCGGCCCGCCAGGTCGTACACGCGCAGGCCGCCTTCCTTGGCGGTGGCGATCACCAGGCTGGCGTCGGGGTCGGCGGCGTTGCGCCAGATCGCCGGGTCGTCGGCGTCGGCGTTGCCGCCGGTGTCGTCGCCGTACAGGGCCGGGGTCTCGCTGGTGGCGGTCACACCCGGGAGCCCGGGGCCGGCGGCCAGGGCCGGGGTGGGCAGAACCGCCATGGCCGTCAGGACCGCGGCGACCGCGGCCGTCTGTGTCCCGCGCAGGTTGCGCACAGTGCCTCCACGAAGGGGGGATGAACGGACGGGGGCCCGGTGCAGCGGTCGCGGGACGGTGATCCCACGCGGGCCGTGCAGATCCTGTGGACCGAAGGTGACGGAACGACCACTGTACGGTGACGTGTCCATGCCACGGGAGTGAGCAATGGGAAGAGGGCGCGTCCTACACGGCGCGCGGGTACCGGGCCAGCCAGCCCGGGGACGATCCCGCCGGGCCGTGCAGGGCCGGGCCCTGGGTCATCTCCATGGCGAAGTCGTCGGCCAGTTCCAGGATCGTGGGGCGGCCCTCCAGCTCGGCCAGCCACGCCGGGGGCAGGGCCGTCTCGCCGTGCAGTGCGCCGAGAAGGCCGCCGGTCAGGGCGCCGGTGGCGGCGGAGGGGCCGTCGTGGTTGACGGCGAGGCACAGCCCGTGGCGGACGTCGGCGGCGACCAGCGCGCAGTACACGGCGGCCGCGACGAGCCCCTCGGCGGTGCCCGTCCCGCTCAGCGCGGCGACCCGCTCGGGCCCCGGCATGCCCTGCCGCACGGCGCCCAGCGCGTGCTGCAGCGCCTCCGCGACGGGCTGGTGCCCGGGGCGGGCGGCGAGCAGGGCGAGGGCGCGCTGCACAGCGCCGTCGAGGCTCTCGCCGAGGGCCAGCCCGTGCACGATCACGGCGTACGCGCCCGCCGCGAGGCAGGCCGTCGGGTGTCCGTGGGTCTGTGCCGCGCACTCCACCGCGAGCTGCGCGACGAGCTGCGGCTCCCACCCGACGAGCAGCCCGAACGGCGCCGACCGGGCGGCGGCCTCGGGCCCGGCCTCCCCCGGGTTCTTCGGCGCGTCCGGAGTCCCCATGGTCTCGTCGCCGAGCCCGAGGAGCAGCGCGCGGCTGGGGTCGCGGCGGGCGTACAGCCACTCCTCGCGCGCCAGCCAGCCGTCCTCCTTGCGGCGCTCGTCGGGTCCCCAGTCCCGCTGGGTGGCGGCCCAGCGCAGGTACGCCCGGTGCAGGTCGGTGGGCGGGTGCCAGGCGCCGGTGTCCCGCCGCACCTGGGCCCTGATCAGCCCGTCCACGGAGAACAGGGTCAGCTGGGTGAGGTGCGTTACGGCGCCGCGCCTGCCGTAGGCCGGAGCCAGGTCCAGCAGTCCCCCGGCCCCGTGCGCCTCCCGTATCTCGTCGATCCCCAGCCCGTCCACGGGCGCGCCCAGCGCGTCCCCGACGGCCGTGCCGAGCAACGTCCCGCGCACCCGGCTGCGGAAGTCCTGCTGCTCCGTACGTCCCCAGACGGCACCGGCAGTCGCACCCACCTTGACCTCCCAGGGGCACCGTCCACACGTACGACAGCTCGCCACTGTAATCGAATGGGGACGGTGGGTTCAGGGGGAGGAACGGGGTGGGGACGGGATGCCCCGAGCGTCTATCAGCCGTACCAGGTCACGTTGCAGACGTAGACACACTCGTGGCGCGGCACGCCAAGGAAGCTGATGAGACCGCGCCCGCCCAACAGGTGGAACTCGCGCAGTCCGGCCTGCCTCTGCGGCGTCCCGGATTCGAAGAGGTGCTGCGTCAGCGTCGGGAGACGGCTCGGGGCGATCCGTGCCACGGCATCAGCGGCCCGTACGGGCCGTCGCTCTGAGCACTGGCCAGGAAGGCCGCCGGGTGCTGGATGGGAGCCGACGGCAGGCCCGTCGTCAGGGCCCGCCGGACCGCCTCGGCGGGGACACCGCGCTCCAGCCACGCCGTGACCGCCGGGGCCAGGCGGTGTACGTCGCGCTCGCTGAGCAGCAGGCGCGTGATCAGGCCCTCGCAGTGGGATGGCAGTCCCGGCGAGGGCCGTATTCGTGTCTGGAGTTGTTTGCGCCGACGCTGCACCATCGACTGCCTGCCGCGCCAGTCGAGTTGGTGATGTTCACTCCTGCGGGTGAGCCGCAGGGGCGGTGGGGGTGGGTGGGTTCTTTCCCCGGTTCTTTTGGTTTTGGCGTCGGGACCGCCCGGGTCATGACGCACCGGGACGCGGTCACGCCAACGCCAGTTCGGCCCAGACCGTCTTGGCTCCGGCCGGGGCCTGAGTCACGCCCCAACGGTCCGCGTACGCCTCGACGATGAGCAGGCCCCTGCCGCCTTCCGCGTCCCCCGCCACCGGGTCCGGGACGCGCGGGACCCGGTCGCCCCGGGCGTCCGTGACCTCGACGCGCAGCGTGCGGTCGGCGCGCAGTTTCAGCCGCAACCGGAAGTCCCTGCCCTGCACGCGTCCGTGCCGTACGGCGTTGGACGCCAGCTCGGCCACGACCTGCGCGGCGGCGCCGTAGGGCTCGCCCCACGCGTCGAGTTGGCGTTCGGTGAGCAGCCGCGCCAGTCGCGCACCCCTTCGAGTCGCCGACAGCTGAACGGCGAAGTGGCGGGTGTGCGCGGGGATCCGGGTGGGGGATTTCTGACTCATGTCACCCAGCGTGGCCGACCGTCCCTACTCTGAACAGCGACGACCTCGGTACGGAGCGTGACTGTCCGGCCGCGCGGCGGGGTCGTACGGGTCGTACGTCAGGGAGGGAAGGCGTGGAGGACGAGGAAGCGGCGGCCGTGCTCAGGACGGTCGGGCGGCAGATCAAGATGTGGCGCGAGGCGGCGGGACTGAAGCAGGCGGAGCTGGGGTCGGCCATCGGGTACGGGGAGGAGATGGTGTCGTCCGTGGAACGGGCCCGCCGCATCCCCAAGCCGGATTTTCTAGACAAGGCGGACGAGGTGCTCAGCGCCGGCGGCAAGCTGGCCGCGATGAAGGAGGACGTGGAGAAGGCTCGGTATCCCAAGAAGGTGCGGGACCTCACCAGGCTTGAGGACGACGCCGTCGAGCTGGGGGCTTACGCCGGGCTGCACATCCACGGCCTGCTCCAGACGCCCGAGTACGCCCACGCCTTGTACGCCATGCGGCGGCCGGCCTACACGGAGGAAGAGATCGAGCGGCTCGTGGCCGCCCGCATGGCCCGGAAGGCCGTCTTCGAGAAGGTGCCCCGGCCACTCCTCACGTTTGTCCAGGAAGAGGCGACACTACGACGGCCCCTCGGGGGCAGGATGGTTCTGCGCCGCCAACTCGAACACCTGCTTGAGGTAACCGAGTTGAGGCACGTATCGATCCAGGTCATGCCTACGGAACGGGAGGATCACGCGGGCTTGATGGGCCCGTTCAGGGTGCTGAAGCTGCGGGACGGCACGACGCTGGGGCACTCGGCGGGGCAGCTGCACGACCGAGTCATCTCCGACCCGAAGGACGTCCAGGTCCTCGACATGCGCTATGGAATGATCCGGGCGCAGGCCCTCTCGCCCCGGGAGTCGCGAGCCTTCATCGAGAAAGTACTGGGAGAAGAGACGTGACCCAAGAGCTCGTCTGGTTCAAGAGCAGCTACAGCGGCAACGACGATGCCGACTGCGTCGAAGCCGCGATATCCCCTCCCCCTCAACTCGCCATCCACGTACGCGACTCCAAGAACAGTGGCGGCGCCCGTCTGACCTTCACCGCAGGCACCTGGGCCGAGTTCCTGGAGTTTGCCACGGAGCGCTGATACGTCGGCAGAATGATCGACATGGCCACCTCCACAACCCCCCGCGGCGGGCTGTCCCTCGCCGCCACGCTGCTCACCGGGACCATCGCCCTCTACATGGCGCTGGTCGCCTTCGGGAACATCACCGACTTCGGCACCAACCAGCAGTTCGTCCGCCATGTGCTGGCGATGGACACCACGTTCAAGGACGAGGACCTGATGTGGCGTGCCATCACCAGCGAAGGGCTCCAGGACGCCGCGTACGTCGCGATCATCGTGTGGGAGACCGTCGCCGCACTCGTCCTCATATACGGCACGTGGCTGTGGGCCGGACGCGATGCCACGCGCGCCCGGCGGATGTCGACGTACGGGCTGCTGATGGTGATGCTGCTGTTCGGGGCCGGGTTCATCGCGATCGGCGGTGAGTGGTTCTCCATGTGGCAGTCGAAGAACTGGAACGGGCTGGACGCCGCGACCCGGATCTTCCTGTTCAGCGGGATCGTGCTGATCGTCAACCAGCTGACGGCCCCGCGTGCGGAGACGTCAGCTACCTGACCACGGCCACGGTCGTGCCGACCGTGCCGAACGCCCACAGTGCCGTGCCGTCCGCCTTCTTCATCCGGACCCCGCCGGTCTTGCCACCGGAGGCGGCGGGCGGCGGGGAGGACCCGTCGACCGCGTTGGAGAAGGCGACGGAGACACCGTCCTGCGCGGCGAAGTACAGGATGTGCTCGATCGGGACGCCGTCGGAGCCGGTCGTGGCCGCGTTGCGGGACGAGATCGTGTAGGTGCCGGGGTCGGGGCTGACCGTGCCCGGCCAGACGGTGAACGTCCGGCGGGTCGCCTCGCTCGCGTCGACCATCCACACCCTCTTCTCCCCCAGGGAGTAGACGATGCGCCGGCCGGTGCCGGAACCGTCGGGGACCCGGGCCGGGGCGGACGCCGTGGGCGTGGGCCGGGCCGACGCCGAGCTGCTCGGCTTGGCGGAGGTCGCGGTGGGATGCGGGCCCTTGTCCGCCTGCACGGCCAGGACCGCCACCGCGGCTATCGCTCCCACGGTCAGCCCGGACGTCCAGGCCCACGAAGGAAGTCGGGCAGGCACCGGCACGCATCTCCTCAGTCACGGGACCCCGCACAGCACCGGGGGTTCCGATCATCGTACTGCGCGCCCGCCGCTCCCCCACTGCCTCGGGGCCCGGCTTCTCAGGGCCCCCCGGCGGTCTTGCGGACCGGGACGGGACCCGTGCCGGCGCCGCGGGCGGTGTAGCGCGGGGTCCGCACCGGGGCCGGGTAGGAGAGGTGCACCAGCCGGGTCTGCTCCTGCCGCATGTGCGTGAGCGACTCCAGGATGTAGCCCACCAGCAGGACCAGCGCGGCGATCGTCATGATCGCGGCGGCGAGGATCGCCGTGGGGACGCGGGGCACGGTGCCCGTGCGGACGAATTCGGCGATGACGGGGATGCCGAGGATCACCGAGACCAGGGCCAGCACGCCCGCGATCACGGTGTGCACGAGCGAGGGCCGCTCGCGGCGCGCCAGGTCGAGGATGACCCGCAGGATGCGCCAGCCGTCCCGGTAGGTGCGCAGCTTGCTCTCGCCGCCAGCGGGCCGGACCCGGTAGTCCACGGGCACCTCGGCCGTGGGCAGCCGCAGGTGCAGCGCGTGGATGGTCATCTCCGTCTCGGTCTCGAACTCGCGGGCCAGCGCCGGGAAGGACTTCACGAAGCGCCGTGAGAAGACCCGGTAGCCGCTGAGCATGTCGGTCACGTCGTTGCCGAACAGGGAGCGCACCGCCCCGGTGAGCACCTTGTTGCCGACCGCGTGACCGGCCCGGTAGGCCCCGTCGCAGGTGACCCGGCGGGCGCCGACGACCTGGTCGTACGGCCCCTCGAAGAGCAGGTCGACCAGCTCCCGGGCGCGGGAGGCGTCGTAGGTGTCGTCGCCGTCGATGAGGAGCAGCGCGTCGGCGTCCACGTCGGCGAAGGCGCGGCGGATGACGTTGCCCTTGCCCTTGCGGGACTCGTGCCGGACGATCGCGCCGGCCTCCCGGGCCAGCTCCGCCGTGCGGTCGGTGGAGGCGTTGTCGTACACGTAGACGACGGCCTCGGGGAGGGCGGCGCGCAGGTCGCGGACGACCTTGCCGACGGCCGCCTCCTCGTTGTGACACGGCACGACACACGCGATCGTCGGTTCCACGACCACTCCTCACCCGGACCGATGCCCTGTTGCCCGCCTTGTTCGCCTGCCTTGTTCACCAGGCATGCTTTTGTGGGGAAATCATGCGATATGAGCGCGTCTGAGGGGTGGGGGCGCGCCGGGTCGTTACGCTCACCGTGTGCCGGTCCTCGCATCCGTAACGCTGCGTGCGCGTGACGCCGTCAGGGGCGTCTGGCGGGAGGCCGCCAAGTTCGGCGTCGTCGGGGCCCTGGCCTTCGTCGTCGACAACGGCGGCTACAACCTGCTGGTCTTCGGCCTGCCCGGCGGCGCACAGGGCGGGGCGATGCGGGCCGCCCCCGTGCAGGCGTCCGTGCTGGCGACGGGCGCGGCGGCGCTGTTCAGCTGGGTCGGCAACCGGTACTGGACCTACCGCCACCAGCACCGCGAGAAGGTGACCCACGAGCTGGTGCTGTTCCTCGTCGCCAACGGCGTCGGGCTGGTCATCACCGCCGGGACCGTCTTCGCCTCGCGGCAGCTGCTCGGGCTCGACTCGGCGCTCAGCGACAACACCGCCCGCATCCTCGGCTGGGTGCTCGCGACGCTGTTCCGCTTCTACGCCTACCGGCGCTACGTCTTCGTCGCCCCCTGAGCCGCTAGCATCCGGCATATGTCACAAATGGGACGGGTGTCGGGTGCTCAGCGCTGGATCGCGGGTCTGGCCGCCGTCGCCGCGGTCTGCTGCCTGGGCACCGTCCTCGTCTTCGCCCCCGGCTTCCTGAGCCCCGACAGCCTGGACCAGCTCCAGCAGGCCGAGGGCAGCAGACCCCTGACCGACTGGCACCCGCCCGTGCTGAGCCTGGTGTGGCGGGCCCTCATCGCGGTGACCGGCTCGATCACGTCGATGCTGGTCCTGCAGTCCCTCGTCTTCTGGGGGGCGCTGGGGGTGCTGTCCTGGGCCGTGTGGGAACTGACCGGGAGCCGGGCCGGTTCCCTCGCGGTGCTCGGGCTGGGGCTCACACCGTTCGTGCTGACGTTCGCCGGTGTGGTGTGGAAGGACGTGCACGCGGCGTTCGCGCTGCTCGCGGCGTGCGCGGTCGCCTTCACCGGGCTGCGGATCCGGGACACCGGCGCGCGTCCCGCCGTGCGCTGGGCACTGCTCGGTCTCGGCGTGCTGTTCCTGGCGTACGCCATGCTCGTGCGCAAGAACGCCTTCCTGGCCGCGCTCCCCGTCTTCGTGCTGCTGGTCCTCGCGCTGTGGCGCGCTCCCGGCCGCCGCAGGTGGGTGACGTGCACGGCGGCGCTCGCGGCCGGACTCGTCGTGCCCGCCGCCGCCATCTCCCTGTTCGCCGAGCCGCTGCAGACGAAGCAGGGCGCGCAGATCATGCTCGACGACCTGGTGCACGTGCTGACGGTGGACGAACTGCGCTCGGCGGACGTCCCGCCCGCGCTGCGCGACCGGCTCGTGGCCTCGGCCCGGGAGTGCGCCCGCACCGGCGCCCTGTCGGACGCCTACTGGGCCTGCTACGAACGCCCCGCCGACGGGCTGCGCGGAGACTCGGACGAGATCACCTCCCTGTGGCTGCGGGAGATGCGCGGGCACGTGCCGGGGTACGTGCAGTACCGGCTGCGGCTCTTCGCGACGCTGCTGTTCGAGACCGACTACGTGTACAAGGCGGGCATCACCCGCAACGACCTGGGCATCGAGGTGGCGCACCCGCAACTGGAGGCCATGCTCGGCACGTACGTCAACGGCATGGCGACGGACCTGCGGTGGCTGTTCCGCGGCTGGTTCTGGCTCGCGGTCGCGCTGGTGCTGTCCCTCCGCCCCGGCCGGGGTCTGTTCTCGATGCCGGTCCGGGCGCTGGGCATCAGCTCCGCGGCCTACATCCTCGGCTATCTGCCGATCATGCCCGCGACGGACTTCCGCTACGTGTACTGGCCGGCGCTCGCCTGCGGCCTCGGGGTGCTGCTGCTGTGGCTGGGCCGCGGCACGCCTCCCCCTCGGCCCGCGCACCCCGGCGCCACGACCGGCCGGCCCCTGACGGAGCACCAGCCGGCGGACGCCGGGGGCCAGTAGGACCCGTCAGTCCAGCACCGGAAGCAGCTCCGGCAGATGGCCGTCGGAGGCCGCCGCCGCCCGCTGCCGCTCCTGCGGGACCTCGCCGTACAGGGTGGTACGGGGCCTGGCGGGACGCCCGGCCGCCTCGGCCACGGCGATCAGGTCCCGGACCGACTTGTACGAGCCGTACGACGAGCCCGCCATCCGGGAGATGGTCTCCTCCATGAGCGTGCCGCCGAGGTCGTTGGCGCCCGAGCGCAGCATCTCCGCCGCGCCCTCCGTGCCGAGCTTCACCCAGCTGGTCTGGATGTTGGGGATGTGCGGGTGCAGCAGCAGCCGGGCCATGGCCGTCACCGCGCGGTTGTCCCGCAGGGTCGGGCCCGGGCGGGCGATCCCCGCCAGGTAGACCGGCGCGTTGGTGTGCACGAACGGCAGCGTCACGAACTCGGTGAAGCCGCCCGTGCGCTGCTGGATGTCCGCGAGGGTGCGCAGGTGCCCGAGCCAGTGGCGGGGCTGGTCCACGTGGCCGTACATCATCGTCGAGGACGACCGGATGCCCAGCTCGTGGGCGGTCGTCACGACGTCGATCCAGTCGGCCGCGGGCAGCTTGCCCTTGGTGAGGATCCAGCGGACCTCGTCGTCGAGGATCTCGGCGGCCGTGCCCGGGATGGTGTCCAGGCCCGCCTCCTTGGCGGCGGTCAGCCACTCGCGGACCGACAGGCCCGTGCGGGTCGCGCCGTTGACGACCTCCATCGGCGAGAAGGCGTGCACGTGCATGCCCGGGACGCGTTCCTTCACGGCCCGGGCGATGTCGAAGTACGCCGTGCCCGGCAGGTCCGGGTGGATGCCGCCCTGCATGCAGACCTCCACCGCGCCCACCTCCCACGCCTGCTGGGCCCGGTCGGCGACCTGGTCCAGGGAGAGGGTGTAGGCGTCGGCGTCGGTGCGGCGCTGGGCGAAGGCGCAGAAGCGGCAGCCGGTGTAGCAGACGTTGGTGAAGTTGATGTTCCGCGTGACGATGTAGGTGACGTCGTCGCCCACGGCCGACTTCCGTACGTCGTCGGCGACCCGGGCCAGGGCTTCCAGCGCCGGTCCGTCCGCGTGCAGCAGCGCCAGCGCCTCGCCGTCGGTGAGCTTCGTCGGATCGTCGGCGGCCGTGCGCAGCGCCTGCCGTACGTCGGTGTCGATGCGCTCGGGTGCCATGCCCGGGGCGGCGGCCTCGCGCAGGGCGCCCCAGTCGCCGTACACCTCGTCGAAGTCGTCCCGGCGGTCGGAGCTGCGGCCGTCCGTGTCGATGGAGGTGTGCAGGTCGGTACGGCCCGAGGCGACGAACACCTCCTCCGGCTCCTGCCAGGGCAGGCCCCGCGGCAGGGCGTCGGGGCGGGCGAGGCCGGTGTCCGGGTCGGCCAGGGCCGCCACGTGCGGGCGCAGCCGCGGGTCCAGCCAGGGCTCGCCGCGCCGGACGAACTCCGGGTAGACGCAGAGCCGTTCGCGCAGCTCGAAGCCGGCCGCCCGGGACTTCTCGGCCAGCTGCTCGATCCGCGGCCAGGGGCGTTCGGGGTTGACGTGGTCGATGGTGAGCGGGGAGACGCCGCCCCAGTCGTCGATGCCGGCACGGATCAGCCGTTCGTACTCGTCGTCGACGAGGTTGGGCGGGGCCTGGATGTTGCCGCCCGGGCCCATGAGGAGGCGGGCGACGGCCACCGTGGCGACGAGTTCGTCCAGTTCCGCGTCGGGCATGCCGCGCATCGCGGTGTCCGGCTTGGCGCGGAAGTTCTGGATGATCAGTTCCTGGACGCCGTGGTAGGCGCGGGAGACCTTGCGCAGCGCGAACAGCGACTCGGCGCGCTCCTCGTAGGTCTCGCCGATGCCTATGAGCAGCCCGGAGGTGAAGGGCACGGAGGACCGCCCGGCGTCCTCCAGCACCCGCAGGCGGACGGCGGGCTCCTTGTCCGGGGAGCCGTGGTGGGGGCCGCCCGGCTCCGACCACAGGCGGGTCGCGGTGGTCTCCAGCATCATGCCCATGCTGGGCGCGACGGGCTTGAGCCGCTGGAAGTCGGCCCAGCTCATGACGCCCGGGTTCAGGTGGGGCAGCAGGCCCGTCTCCTCCAGGATGCGGATGGAGATGGCGCGGACGTAGGCGAGGGTGTCGTCGTAGCCGTGCGCGTCGAGCCACTCGCGCGCCTCGGGCCAGCGGTCCTCGGGCTTGTCACCGAGGGTGATGAGGGCTTCCTTGCAGCCGAGGGCGGCGCCCTTGCGGGCGATGTCCAGCACCTCGTCCGGGGACATGAACATCCCGTGGCCCTCCCGGCGCAGCTTGCCGGGGACGGTGACGAACGTGCAGTAGTGGCACTTGTCCCGGCACAGCCGCGTCAGGGGGATGAAGACGCTCTTGGAGTACGTGATGATGCCGGGCCGGCCGGCCGCCTCCAGCCCGGCGTCCCGCACCCGGGCGGCCGAGGCCGACAGGTCCTCCAGATGCCCGCCCCGGGCCTGGAGCAGCACCGCCGCCTCGGCGACGTCGAGCGAGACGCCGTCCCTGGCCCGTTTCAGGGCGCGACGCAGGGAGTTCTCGGTGGGGCCGGTTCCGGAGGTCGCGGGAGTCGTCATCCTTCGAGCATACGAGTGCGCTGATCAGGCACCCGGGGCCCGTCAGTGGAAGGCCAGCCATCCGATGCCCAGGGCGGACACCGCACCGGCGGCGGCCACCGCGGCCGGCCGGTTGCGGTGCAGGGCGAACCACAGCAGCGCGGCGGTCACCAGGACCGCCGCAGTGCCGACGGCGCCGCGCACCGGCCCCTGGCTGTAGCCGTAGTCGTCGAAATGGCGCGCGAGCCAGGAGAACCAGGCAAGCCTCAAGACGCTCTCCCCCGAGTCGATCACTGACCCGTAGTTTAGTTGGGGAGGCGAACTCGGCTGCGTGGCGCCCCCGTTGTCAGAGGTACTCCCCCAGGCCGTCAAGCGTCTTCAGTACCTCACCCTCCCCCGCCGACGGCAGCTGCAGCACCACCTCCTCGATGCCGAGGTCGGCGTAATGGGTGAGTTTGCCCGGGCTCGGGTGGACGGCGTACGGGACGATCTGGAGGGCCTCGGGGTCGCGGCCCGCCTCGCGCCAGGCGGCGCGCAGCCTCGGCAGGGACTCGGACAGGCCGCGGCCGCCGATGGGCAGCCAGCCGTCGGCGTACGTACAGACGTGGTCGAACAGCTTGGGCCCGGCCGCGCCGCCGACGAGCGTGCGCGGGCCGATCACGGGGCCGCGCGGCGCGCGCACCGGCTTGGGGTACGCCTCACTGGCCCGGACGCCGCCGAACTCCCCTTCGTAGGCGACCGGTTCCGGCGACCACAGCGCCCGCATCAGCGCCATCCGGTCCTTCACCAGCTCGCGCCGGGTGCGCCAGCGCACGCCGTGGTCGGCGGCCTCCTCGACGTTCCAGCCGAAGCCGACGCCCAGCGTGAAGCGGCCGCCGGAGAGGTGGTCCAGGGTGGCGATCCGCTTGGCCAGGTCGATCGGGTCGTGCTGGGCGACGAGCGTGATGCCCGTGCCCAGCCCGAGCCGCTCGGTGACGGCGGCGGCCTGGCCGAGCGCCACGAACGCGTCGAGCGTACGGCCGTACTCGCGCGGCAGCTCCCCGCCCGCCGGGTAGGGCGTGGTCCGCTCGACGGGGATGTGCGTGTGCTCGGGCAGGTACAGCCCGGCGAAACCGCGCTCCTCCAGCTCCCGGGCGAGCCGGGTCGGGGTGATCGTCTCGTCGGTGAGGAAGATCGTCACGGCGATGCGCATGACCCATCTGTACCCGAGGCCGACCCGGGTGTCCATACCGACCGGTCGGCACACCGGAGGTGCCGTGTCGGCGAAAACCGCCGATCCCCTTCCGGTGCGCCGCAGTTCACGGCTGAATACCAGAGTTGCGCACACCACCCCCGCACCACCCACGTCAGATCAGCGACGACACTCGGGAGCAGCGACATGTGCGAGGACGACCACGGTGGACTCGGCCGGCGCGCCCTGTTCGTGACGGGAGCGGCCGCCGCGCTTACGTTGGGGAGCGTGAGCTTCGCTTCAGCGGCCGACGGGGACCAGGAGACCAGAACGGTGCGGGGCACGCTGCCGCCCGGGTCCCCCGACTTCGTGTACGTGCCCGTCGAGGTCCCGGCCGGGGTCCGGGAGCTCAGGGTCGCCTACACCTACGACCGGCCGTCCGTGCCGGCCGGCACCACGGGCAACGCCCTCGACATCGGCGTCTTCGACGAGCGCGGCACCGAGCTGGGGGGCAAGGGCTTCCGGGGCTGGTCGGGCGGGGCGCGCACGGAGTTCTTCATCCGCGCCGACGAGGCCACGCCCGGCTACCTCCCGGGCCCGGTGCGCGCGGGCACCTGGCACATCGCGCTCGGCCCGTACACGGTCGCCCCGCAGGGCCTGGCGTACGAGATCACGATCACGCTGACGTACGGCGAGCCGGGCGAGACCGCCCGGCCGGTGTATCCGCCGGAGCGGGCCAAGGGGCGGGGGCGGGCCTGGTACCGGGGCGACTGCCACCTGCACTCCTGGTACTCCGACGGCCGCCGCACCCCCGCCGAGATCGGGGAGCTGGCCCGCGCGGCCGGGCTGGACTTCATCAACTCCTCCGAGCACAACACGCACTCGGCGCACGCCCACTGGGCCGAGGTGGCCGGGGACGACCTGCTGGTGATGCTGGGCGAGGAGATCACGACCAGGAACGGGCACGTGGTCGCCCTCGGCACCGACCCGGGCACCTTCGTCGACTGGCGCTACCGGGCCCGCGACAACCGCTTCGGCCGGTTCGCCCGGCAGATCCGGCGGGCCGGCGGCCTGGTCGTGCCGGCCCACCCGCACGCCACCTGCGTCGGCTGCGGCTGGAAGTTCGGCTTCGGCGAGGCCGACGCCATCGAGGTGTGGAACGGCCCCTACACGCCCGACGACGAGGTGGCGCTGGCCGACTGGGACAGCATGCTCGTGGCGTCCGTGCGGGACGGGCGCGACTGGATCCCGGCGATGGGCAGCAGCGACGCCCACCGCTCCCCGGACGCCGTGGGCAGCCCCCAGACGGTCGTGCTGGCCGACGACCTGACCCGCCGGGCCGTCCAGGAGGGCATCCGGGCGGGACGGTCGTACGTCGCCGAGTCCGCGAAGGTCGCGCTGTCGCTGCGGGCGTCCGGCGGGCGCGGGGAGCACGCGGGCATCGGTGAACGGCTCGCCGTCGGCCGCGACACCCCCGTCACGGTCCGCCTGGAGGTCACGGGCGCCCCGCGCTGCACGGTCCGTTTCGTCACCGACCAGGGCGTGCTGCACACCAGCGCCCCGCTGCCGGTGTCCGGCGCGGGCACCGTCGAGTGGCGGACGACACCGTCGTACGCGGCGTACGTGCGGGCCGAGCTGCGGCACGAGGCGGCGGCGGGTCCGGTGCCGGGGCCGCTGGCCGCGTTCACCAACCCGGTCTTCCTGGGCCGCCGCGCGGACTGAGGGGCCGGGTCAGGCCGGGTCCGCCCGCTCCGCCAGGTCGGCCACCACCGCCGCGTGGTCGGAGGCCCACACCCCCTCCACCGGGCCGTCGCAGGCCCGCCGTACGTCCCGGACCCGGCCGAGGCCGCCGGGGCCGGGCGGGCCGACGTGGATGTAGTCGATGCGCACGCTGGGCTCGTGGGTCGCCGCCACGTACGGGTTGGCGGCGTCCCAGGTGGCGGCGGTCGCGGCCGGGCCGGCGTACTCCCAGGCGTCCAGGAGGACCTGGCCGGGGACGGCCGGGGCGGTCTTGTAGCCGCCGAGGAGGCGGACCTCGTCGGAGTCGGGCCAGGCGTTGAGGTCGCCGGTGACGACGGGCGGGAAGGGGGTGTCGCCGCGGTGCCGGGCGACGAACTCGGCGAGTGCGGCGACCTGGCGGCAGCGGACGGCCGAGGCGTGCACGGCGGAGGTGAGGTGCGCGGTGAAGAACGGCACGTCGTGGCCGGGGGCGGCGATGCGGGCGTAGAGGGCCAGCCGGCCGTCGTCCAGGTCGGCCGGGGCGGGCAGCGGCAGCGCGTCCCGCTCGACGACCGGCCACCGGCTGAGCACGGCGTTGCCTATGTCGGCCGTGGGATCCCCGATCCGCGCCCGCCAGCGCTCCGGGACGGGCGAGGCGGCGAAGGCCCAGTGCAGGCCCAGCTCACCGGCCAGCCACTCGGCGAGGTTCTCGCCGTCCGCCGCCCACACCTCCTGCAGGCCGACGACGTCGGGGTCCAGCTCCCGCAGGGCTGTCAAAATGGCCTTCTGGCGCGCCTGCCACGGCCCGAAGCGCCACCAGAGGTTCCAGGTCACTGTGCGCACCGCCGGCCACCCGCTCCCGTCAGCCGTGTCAGGGGATCATCCTTGAAGCAGGGTGCCCAGCGGAAGCGAGGAGAACCGTATGCGAAGGAGTCGTCCCCGACATGCCGCCTGACCTGAGGTTCCGCGTCACCACGGCCTTCCAGCGCCGCGTCAACCCGCTGCTGCGGCGCCTGCCGCTGCAGACGGTCCTGGAGACCCGCGGCCGCGTCTCCGGGCTGCCCCGCCGCACCCCGGTGGGCGGCCGCCGCGTCGGCGACTCGTTCTGGCTGGTGTCGGAGTTCGGCGAACGGTCCCAGTACGTCCGCAACATCATGGCCGACCCGCGGGTGCGCGTGCGCATCCGCGGCCGGTGGCACGAGGGAACGGCGCACCTGCTGCCGGACGACGACCCGACGGCCCGGCTGCGCCGGCTGCCCCGGATCAACAGCCTGGGGGTACGGGCGCTCGGGACGGACCTGCTGACGGTGCGGGTGGACCTGACCGGGTGAGGGTCACCCCGGCCGGACGATCGACCTCCCGTGGCTGTCCATGCGGTTCACGGGAGCGCCCCCCTGACGGTGCGTCAGTTGCGCGGGTCGGAGCGGGTTCCGGACGAGGTTGCCTGATCGGCACGGCCAGTCCGAGGAGCTCTGCGAAGACACTGTGCAGACCTCGTGGACTCCCGTGTGCCGCCCTGTGATCGGCGTCTCCCACGGCTGACGTATCCGCCCGCACAAGGCAAACTGGCGGGGTTGCTCAGGATGTCTAGGGGGACTGCATGGACGGGGTACCGGCCGGTGTACCGCGCGTACCGGAGCAGCGGCGTCCCGGCTCCGCACCGGAGTCACCGGGACCGGGGGAGACGGCGCGGCCGGACGGGGCGGCGTCGTCCCCGGTGCTGCGCTTCAGCGTGCTCGGGCCCGTGCGCGCCTGGCGCGGCGCCGAGCCGATCGCCACCGGATCGCCCCAGCAGCGCGCCCTGCTCGCCGCCCTGCTGCTGCGCGAGGGCCGCACGGCCACGGCCGCCGAGCTGATCGACGCCCTGTGGGGCGAGGAGCCGCCCTCGCAGGCCCTGGCGGCGGTCCGGACGTACGCCTCCCGCCTGCGCAAGGTGCTGGACCCGGGCGTCCTGGTCAGCGAGTCCGGCGGCTACGCGGTGCGGGACCTGCCCGACGGCGCGCTGGACCTGGCCGCCGCCCAGGACCTGGCCACCGAGGCCGAGAAGGCCCGGACGGCCGGCGACCTCTGCCACGCCCGCGACGTGCTGCGGCGCGCCCTCGCCCTGTGGGACGGCGAGACCCTGGCGGGCGTGCCCGGCCCGTACGCGGAGGCCCAGCGGGTCCGCCTGGAGGAGTGGCGGCTGCAACTCCTCGAATACCGCCTGGACATGGACCTGGAGCAGGGCTGCCACGCCGAGGCCGTCTCCGAACTCACCGCCCTCACCGCCGCCCACCCCCTGCGCGAACGGCTCCGCGAGCTGCTGATGCTGGCGCTGTACCGCAGTGGCCGGCAGGCCGAGGCCCTGGCGGTCTACGCCGACACCCGGCGCCTGCTCGCCGACGAACTGGGTGTGGACCCGCGCCCGGGCCTGAGCGAGCTGCAGCAGCGCATCCTCCAGGCCGACCCGGGCCTGGCGGAACCCTCCTCCCCGGCCCCCGAACCGGCCTCCGCACCGGTCCGCCCGGCGCAACTGCCCGCGACCGTCCCCGACTTCACCGGCCGCTCCGCCTTCGTCCGCGAACTCGGCGGCCTGCTGGCCGCCGCCGAGGGCCGGGTCATGGCGGTCTCCGCCCTGGCGGGCATCGGCGGCGTGGGCAAGACGACCCTCGCCGTGCACGTGGCGCACCAGGCACGCGCGGCGTTCCCGGACGGGCAGCTCTACGTCGACCTCCAGGGCGCGGGCGCCCGGGCCGCCGAGCCGGAGACGGTGCTGGGCTCCTTCCTGCGCGCGCTGGGCACCGCCGACTCGGCGATCCCCGACTCCCTGGAGGAACGCGCGGCGCTGTACCGCTCGGTGCTGGCCGGCCGCCGCGTCCTGGTGCTGCTGGACAACGCCCGCGACGCCGCCCAGATCCGCCCCCTGCTGCCCGGCACGGACGGCTGCGCCGCCCTGGTCACCTCCCGGGTGCGGATGGTGGACCTGGCGGGCGCCCACCTGGTCGACCTGGACGTGATGTCCCCGGACGAGGCACTGGCGCTGTTCACGAAGATCGTGGGCGAGGAGCGGGTGGCGTCCGAGCGGAAGGCCGCGCTGGACGTGGTGGCGGCCTGCGGCTTCCTGCCGCTGGCGATCCGCATCGCGGCGTCCCGCCTGGCGGCCCGCCGCACCTGGACGGTCTCGGTCCTCGCGGCGAAGCTGGCCGACGAACGCCGCCGCCTGGACGAGCTCCAGGCCGGCGACCTGGCGGTCAAGGCCACCTTCGAGCTGGGCTACGGCCAGCTGGAGCCCGCCCAGGCCCGCGCCTTCCGCCTGCTGGGCCTCGCGGACGGCCCGGACATCTCCCTCGCGGCGGCGGCCGCCGTCCTGGACCTGCCCGCGGAGGAGACGGAGGACCTGCTGGAGTCCCTCGTCGACACCTCCCTGCTCGAATCGGCGGCCCCCGGCCGCTACCGCTTCCACGACCTGGTGCGGCTCTACGCGCGTGCGTGCGCGGAGCGGGACGAACAGCCGCCCGGCGAGCGCGACGCGGCCGTCTCCCGCCTGCTGGACTTCTGCCTGGCCTCGGCGGCGGGCGTGTACGCGATCGAACGGCCGGGGGACCGGCTGGTGGACCACCTGGCGGTCACCGCGTATCCGGGCCTGCGGTTCGACGACCGCCACGCGGCACAGGACTGGCTGTACGCGGAGGCCATCTGCCTGCTGGCCTGCGTACGGCAGTGCGCGGGCCGGCCGGACACGCTCCCCCGGGCCATCGACCTGCTGTGGGCCGCGCACGACCTGTCCGAGTCGGGAGCCAACGCCAAGGAGTACGAGGCCACCGCCGAGGCGCTCCTGGAGGCGGCCCGGCTGCACGGCCTGGGGCGCGCGGAGGCCCGGGCGCTGACGACCCTCGTCAACGTCCACCACGTCGGCGGCCGTTTCGAACGGGCCGACCAGGAGGCCGAGCGGGCCATCCAGCTCGCCCAGGAGGCCGACGACCTGCTCCCCGTCTGCTGGGCGCGCAACGCCCGCGGCATCATCGCGCTCTACCAGAACCGGCACGAGGACGGCGAGGAACACCTCTCCCGGGCCATCGAGCACTTCCGGGCCCTGGGCGACCGCCCCGGCGAGGCCGCCGCGCTGTGCAACCTCTCCCGCATCCACCTCGCGACCGGACGTACCGCGAGCGCCGTGGCGCTGGCCCGGGAGGGCATCGACATCTACGACGGCATGGGCAACTCCCTGCGCGGGGCGAACGCCCGCTACGCCCTCGGCCTGGCCCTCACCCAGAGCGGCGAGCTGGGCGACGCGGCCGGCCGCCTCCAGGAGGCGCTGGAGGTGTTCCGCGACAGCCGGCAGCGTCTGTGGGAGGGCATGAGCCTGTTCCGGCTGGCCGAGGTCGATCTCGCCGCCCGGCGTCCCGCGCAGGCCGCCGCCAACGCCGAGATGGCGCTCACCGTGCTGCGCGGGATCGGCGGGGAGTGGCGGCGGGGCAACGTGCTGACCGTGCTGGGCCGGGCGCTCAGCGGCATAGGGCAGACCGGCCGGGCCCGGGTGTGCTGGCAGGAGGCGGCCGTCATCTACGAGGAGCTGGGCTCGCCCGAGGCCGCCGGGGTGCGCGCGCTGCTGACCCCGGTACGGGCGGCCTGAGGCCCGTCCGGGGCGTTCATCATTCGTTTATCGCCGCCCACCATGCTGGACGCAGTCGATCCGTCGCGTCGGGGGGCAGACGGGTCGCCGCACAGGGCCCGTCCGGTCGGACTCGGGGGAGTGACCGGGCGGGCCCGCCGACCGCACCACTCGATCCATGCCAAGGGGAGTTGACGATCATGGGCGACGAGCTCAAGCCGCAGGACCTGCACGCCACCGGCACGACGGACGGCGAGGCCTCCACGGAGGACCTGCACGCCACCGGCGAGGGTGTCGCGAAGACCGAGGACCTGCACGCCACCGGCGAGCCGCTGGAGACGAAGGACCTGCACGCCACGTCGGAGCCGTTCAAACCGACGAAGTAAGCCATCACCACAGGGGGTTCGGCCGCGGCGGCGCGGAGGGGGAGCCGTCGCGGCCGACGCGTGTGCGGGAACGGAAGCCGTCCCTACCGGGGCACGACCCCGGCACCCGGCCCGAGCGCCGTGCCGGTCGGCGCCGACCGGGACAGCGGGGGCGCCGCCTTCCCGGGCACGCCCGGACCGATCGAGCGGCTGCCTGGCTGACGGACGATCAGTCCCGCACCACGGCCTGCCGGTCGGCCTCGCAGTGGTCGACCGAGTCCACCAGGCCCGGGCCGCCCACCTTCACGTTCACGGTCGCCCTGCCCTCGGCGGGGACCGTGACGTCGGCGTACCGGCCGGCCACGGTGAGGCCGCGGACGTCCGTGAAGGTGACATAGACGGTGAAGGTGGCCTCGCGGCTGTTGGGGTTGGCGACCTCGACGGCCGCGTAGGGGGCGGCCGGTGTCGCGCAGCTCACCAGCTTCGCCGTGCCGTCCTCCAGCGCCCTGCCGGAGCCGGAGGAGGACGTGGGCGTGGAGCCGTTGTCCGGCCTGCGGTAGGAGGACCCACCGCCGCCGGCGCTGTCATCGTCGTCGCCCGAGCCGTACGCGCCGCCGCCCGAGCCGTACGCGCCGCCGCCCGACGTGGACGAACGCGAACTGTCGTGGTCCTGGCTGGAGTTGCTGCACCCGCCCCCGTCGCCGTGACCGCCGCGCCCACGGCCCGACGAGAAGCCGGTCAGTGCCAGTACCACCAGAACCAGCACCGCGGCGCACCTGAGCCTGCGTCCCCGTTTCTGCATGGCCGAGAGCCTAGTGATCACCTGTCACGGTCATGTCACCGCGGGGCGACCGGCGCGTACCCGGGCGCCTCGTCCGGGGCGGGAGCGGTGAACGGACCGCTCCCCCTGCGACGGCGCGTCAGGCGGTGCGCGCCGTGCCCGTGCCCTTCTCGGCGTCCAGCGCGTACACGCAGCGGTCCTTGCTGCACGCGTACACCACCCCGTCCCGGACGACCGGGGAGCCGGTGATCTCGCCGCCGGTGGCGAGCTTCCAGCGCAGCCGGCCGTCGTCGGCCTTGAGGGTGTAGAGCAGGTGGTCGGTGGAGCCGAAGTGGATGCGGCCCTCGGCGACCGAGGGGGCGCCGACGATGTCACCGCCCGCCTGGAAGCGCCACTTGGGCGTGCCGGTGACCGCGTCCAGGGTGTAGAGGCCCTTGCCGCTGCCCACGTGGACGTGGCCGGCGGCGACCAGGACCGGCTCGACCGAGGCCCGGGCCTCGGTGGCGATGCGCCAGCGGTCGCGGCCGTCGGTGGCGTCGAGGGCGTAGACCGTGCCGAGGTAGTCGGCCAGGTAGATGCCGCCGCCGGTGACGGCCGGGCCGGGGACGAAGGTGGGCGGGGAGAGGAAGACGGCCGGGGCCTCGAAGTGCCACCGCACGTGCCCGGCGGCCACGTCCAGGGCGAGGACGCGGGTGCCGGCGCAGACGTAGACGTATCCGTCGGGCGCCTGGATCAGCCGGACCGGGACACCGCCGCAGGAGGCCGCGTCGCCGATGGGGTACGACCAGCGCTCGTCGCCGGTGCGGGCGTCCAGGGCGCGCAGCCGGGCGTCCTGCCACACGTACACCGTGCCGTCGTGCAGGGCGGGTCCGGCCTCCGGGGACTCGAAGTCGGTCTGGCAGCCGGTGATCTCCCACAGCTTCCGGCCGTTGGAGGCCTCCCAGCCCTGGACGCCGCCGCCCCGGGTGCCGGTGACGACGGTGCCTCGGCCGGCCTTGAGCGAGTAGACCCAGGCGTCCGTCTGCAGCCGCCACAGGTCGCCGCCCTCGCGGGCGTCCAGGGCGAACAGGGTGGGCCCGTCGGAGGCGTGGATCCGGCCGTCCGCGACGGCCATGGACCAGGCGACGTCCCGGGTCTTGAAGCGGCGCCGGCCGGTGGCCACGTCCAGGGCGTGCACCTCGAAGGAGGTGACGTAGACGAGATCGTCGGCGACCGCCGGGGTGCCCCAGACGTCGTTGGACATGCGGAAGCGCCAGGGGCGCCAGCCGCCGGGCTGCTCGGGCGGCGCGGCGGGGGCCGGGGGCGCGGCGACGGCGGGGCCCACCGCGGGGTCGGCGCCGTTGACGCCGGGGCGGGGCTTGGACCAGGAGGCGGCGAGGGCGGCCTCCGGAGGGGGCGCCTTGACGGCGGCGGCACGGACGTCGGCGACGCGCGGGCCCGGGCCGATGGGCACCCGGGCGCCGGCCAGCCGCACGGGCCCGGTGTCGGGGCCGCCAGCCGGGGCGGGCACCGGCGCGGGCGCCGGGACGACGGGGTCGTGCGAGGGCGGCGGCGGGATGGGCGCCGGGCCGGGGGCGGGACGGCCGCCCCCGCTGCGGCCGGGGCCGGAGGCCGGCTTGCCGGCCGGGCGGCCGTTGCGGCGGGACTCGATCAGGCCCACCGCGCGCTCGGGCAGCCACGCGGAGGCCGTGCCGCTGTCGTCGGAGCCGGAGCCGAACAGGTGCGGGGCCAGTTGCGCCTGGAGGTCGGCCGGGTTGGGGCGGGCCGTGGGGTCCATCTGCATACAGGACTCGATGAGCGGACGCAGCTCGTCCGGGAGGCCTTCGAGGTCCGGGCCCTCGCGCAGCAGCATGAACACGGTCTCGACCGGGTTGGCCCCGTGGAAGGGCGGGTGACCGGTGGCGGCGAAGACGAGCATGGAGCCGAGCGAGAAGACGTCACTCGCGCCCGTGACGCTGCGCGAGTCCTTGGCCTGCTCGGGGGACATGTAGGCGGGCGTGCCGACGGCCACGTTGGTCATCGTCAAACGCGTGTTCGAAACGCCGGACGCGATGCCGAAGTCGATCACCCGCGGGCCGTCCTCCACGACCAGGACGTTCGACGGTTTCAGGTCCCGGTGCACCAGACCCGCCCCGTGGATCGACTGGAGCGCCTCGGCCACGCCCGCCGCGAGCCAGCGCACCGCCTGGGCCGGCAGCGGCCCGCAGTCGTTCACTATCTCTTCCAGGGAGGGGGCGGGGACGTACGCGGTGGCCAGCCACGGCACGGCGGCGCGCGGGTCGGCGTCCACCACCGCGGCCGTGTAGAAGCCGGAGACGGCCCGGGCCGCCTCCACCTCACGGGTGAAACGGACCCGGAACAGCTGGTCCTCGGCCAGCTCCGTCCGGACGGTCTTGATCGCCACGCGCCGGCCGGACGCCGAGCGCGCGAGATAGACCAGCCCCATGCCGCCGGCACCCAGCCGTCCCAGCACCTCGAACGGCCCGATCCGCCGCGGATCGTGCTGCGTCAGCTGATCCACCACTCTGCCTGCCACCTCCCCGTACGAGCCGCGCCAAGCCACATCTTCCACGCGACCCCGTGCAGCGTCTCACCACCGCACCGCCATGGCGGCACGCACCCCGATTCTTCCTGGCCAAAGCCGTGGTGGCGAACCCGGTGACCATTGGGGTGTCTGGGCCCATACAGGGACGAAACGTGACCAGTGGGCGCCCGCTCAGCGGCGCAGCAGCGCGAAGGACGCCCCCTGGTCGTCCGTGACGACGGCCACGGTGCCGTAGGAGGTCGTGAACGGCGGCGCCTGGACGCGCCCGCCGAGCCGGGTCACCTCCTCCAGCGCGGCCGGCACGTTCTCGACGGCGAAGTGGACGAGGAAGTGGGGCGGCATCTCGGCCGGGAAGACGTCGGAGACCGGGGCGCGGCCGACGTCGGGCTCGGCCTCCGGCCCGAACAGGGCCTCGCGGAACAGGTCGCCGTAGAAGCCGTTGGCCGCCTCGGTGTCCCGGGCGTACAGCTCGGCCCAGGCGAAGGTGCCCGGCTCGTGCCGCCTGCCGAAGCCGGGGTGCTCGCGCGGCTGCCACAGGGCGAAGACGGCCCCCTCCGGGTCGGTGACCAGCGCGGTGACGCCCAGCTCGGCGACCGGCACCGGCGACTGGACGACCTGCCCGCCGGCCGCCTGGATCCGCCGCACCAGGGCCCGGGCGTCCGGGGTGGAGAAGTACACCGTCCAGACGGTGGGCAGCCGGCCGTCCGTCTTGCGCACCAGCGCGGCCACGGGCTCACCGTCCTTCAGCGCCCGTGTGAAGGGACCGGACCAGTCCTCGAAGGTCCATCCGAAGAGTTCACCGTAGAAGCGCTTGCCCGCCTCGACGTCGGGGAGCTGCGCGTCCACCCAGCAGGGGACGCCCTCCGTGTACACCGATGCCCTGTTTTCGGCCATGCCGCCAACGTAACCGCGACCGCCGCAACCCGCAGACCAGGCACACCAGCCTCCGCACCCCCTCACACCCCATTTGCAGTCGGCCGAATCGCGCCCCGATCACGCCTCGGTAAGCTGACTTCATGACAGGACAAGTGCGTACCGTCGACGGCCGCGTGGCCGGTCGGCGTGGGCAGGCGACCCGGCAGAAGCTGCTCGACTGCCTCAGCGAGATGCTCAGCTCCTCCCCGTACCGGGACGTCAAAGTCATCGATGTCGCCCGGAAGGCGGGCACTTCGCCCGCGACCTTCTACCAGTACTTCCCGGACGTCGAGGGCGCGGTCCTGGAGATCGCCGAGCAAATGGCGGCCGAGGGCGCGTTGTTGACCGAGCTCCTGGAGGGCCGTTCCTGGGCCGGCAAGGCCGGCTGGCAGACGGCGCAGGAACTCGTCGACGGCTTCCTGGAGTTCTGGCGGAGCAACGACGCGATCCTGCGCGTGGTGGATCTCGGCGCCGCCGAGGGCGACAAGCGGTTCTACAAGCTCCGCATGAAGATCCTCAACTCGGTGAACAACTCCCTCGCGGACGCCGTCGCCGAGCTCCAGGCCAAGGGCCGGGTCGACAAGGACGTGAACCCGGCGGCCGTCGCGGGCTCGTTGGTGGCGATGCTCGCGGCCGTCGCCTCGCACCAGAAGGGCTTCTCCTCCTGGGGTGTGAAGCAGGCCGAACTGAGGCCGAACCTGGCGCTGTTGGTGCACCTGGGCGTCACGGGGAGAAAGCCGACGAAGTAGCCGGTCGCGGGGGCCTCTCCCCTTTTCCCAAGTCCTGTCTGGCAGGCGGCGGTTCACCACGGTGGACGGCCGCCTGTCGTGTTTCCAGTTCGGGGAACACCCGCGCCCGGTACCGGCGTTGCTCCGAGAACCGACCGTTCTGCCGAAGGAGACCGTGGTGGCCCTGTCCCGCGAAGAACGTGAACAGTTCCTGGCCGAACCGCACATCGCGGCGCTCGCGGTCGACGCGGGAGCGGGCCGCGCCCCGCTCACCGTGCCGATCTGGTACCAGTACGAGCCCGGCGGCGACATCTGGGTCATGACCGGGCGCGACTCCCGGAAGAACGAGCTGATCAGCGCGGCGGGCCGGTTCTCCCTGATGGTGGACCGGGTCGAGCCCACGATCCGGTACGTGTCCGTGGAGGGGCCGGTGGTCGACACGGCTCCGGCGACCCTCGAACAGCTCCGGGAGATCTCGGCGCGCTACCTGCCGGCCGAGAAGGTCGACGGCTATGTGGACTTCGCCTCGAAGAACCACGGGGAGCAGCTGGTGCTGCGGATGCGGCCGGAGCGGTGGGTGTCCTCGGATCTCGGACAGGTGTGAGCCCCGGACCTTGAGGAGCGGTGACAATCGGGGCATGGCAACCGATCTTCACGAGCTGCTGAGGTCGCTGCGGGTGTGGGACCCGAGGACCACGGACCTGCGGCCCTTCGACCCGGGCACCGCACCCGAGGCGCCCCTTCCCCTGTTCGCCGAGTGGTTCGCGCAGGCGGTGGCGGCCGGGCAGCCCGAGCCGCACACCATGTCCCTGGCCACCGCGGACACCTCGGGCCTGCCCGACGTACGGATCGTGATGCTGCACGGCGCGGACGACGAGGGCTGGTCCTTCGCGTCCCACGCCGGCAGCCGCAAGGGCCGCCACCTCACCGGCCGCCCGTACGCCGCGCTCGCGTTCTACTGGCCCGTGCTGGGCCGCCAGGTCCGGGTCCGCGGCCCGGTGTCGGCCGCCCCGGCCGAGGAGGCGCAGGGCGACCTGCACGCCCGCTCGACCGGCGCCCTGGCCGCCGCCCTGACCGGCCGGCAGAGCGAGGTTCTCGGCTCGCTGGAGGAACTGGACCGGGCCTCGGCGACGGCGTGGGAACGGGCCGCGCGGGAGCCGGAGGCACCGGTGCCCTCCTGGACGCTGTACCGGCTGCGGGCCGAGGAGGCCGAGTTCTTCCAGGGCGACGAACGGCGACGGCACGTCCGGCTCCGCTACCGGCGCGCCGAGGAGGGGTGGACGCGGGAACTGCTGTGGCCGTGACCGGGCCCGGGCGCGTCCGGCCGCGGGCCTACGCCTGAGGTACCGGTCCTGGCCGGTCCCGGCCCGATCCGCCGGGGGCCGGGTACCGGTCGGCTTCACCGCGTGCGCATCGGACTGCTGGGCACCGGCAATGTGGCCCGCGCACTTTCTCCGGTGTCGACCCGGAGGCCGAGCGGACCGTGGCCGGGCTGCTCGGGGACCTCGGCCGGCCCGAGTCGTCCCTTCTGGACACGGGCGGGATCACCACCGCCCGCCCCACCGTGGTCTTTCCCCGTCAGGTCACCTGCCGTTGTCCTCGGCGAGGGTGTGGGCGACGAGCGCGTTGGCGTGGCCGTGGCCCAGGCCGTGTTCGGTCTTGAGCCAGCCGACGAGCTCCATGTGGCGGGTCAGCGGCGAGGAGCGGATGAGGGCCTACCAGTCGGCGATCGGCCGGCCGTACTTCTTCTCGATGGAGGGGAAGTAGCTCGCGGGGCCCTTCACGGGTGCGGTCATCTCGGGTGGTCCCTTCTCTGCGGTCACCCGTTACGACCGTCGGGGCGGGGCGAACCCATCGGCCAGGCCGTGTGATCCGGGTCGCTTGGAACTGCTCAGGGGTCGGCGGGGTCCGGATCCGTGGCCAGCCGGGCGTGGAGGTGGGCGTCCCGGAACGCGTCGTGGCGGCCCTCCTGGAAGACCGCCCCGCGCAGGGTGCCCTCGTACGCGAAACCGCACCGCCGCGCTATCCGGCACGAGACGTCGTGACCGACCGCGTGGTCCAGTTCGAGGCGGTGCAGACCGAGTCCCGCGAAGGCCCAGCCGGCGGCGAGCAGCAGGGCCCGGGTGGCGACGCCCCGGCCGCGGGCCTCGGGGAGCACCCAGTAGCCGACGCGTGCGATCTTCAGGTGGTACTTGATCTCGTTGACGCCGATGTGGCCGAGGGCCTCCCCGGTGTGCGCGTCCGCGACCCGGAAGGAGACGGAGGTGCCCTCCGTGGCGCTCTGCGCCCGAGCCAGCAGGGACTCGCGCGCGCTCGCCGGGTCCGTCACCAGCCGCAGCGGGGTGTTCCAGCGGCGGAACTCCGGGTCCCGCATCCCGCGCAGCCAGGTGTCGATGTCGGTTCCGGACCCGGCGTCCCAGGGGCGCAGGCTCAGGCCGTGGCCGTGGAGCTCCGCGTGGGGGCCGGTGAGGGACGGGTCGCGTAGGGGGGCCATGGGCCCCATTCAATCCCCTGACCCGCCGTACGTGACGGGGTCGGTGTGATCGAGAGGTATCGAGAGGTACGGCGCGCTCCACGGGCCGTGCGCGGGCACGCTCAGTTCGCCGTTCGCCCGGCGTCGCGGGCGGCGGCACGACCGGGAAGACGGGGATCCCCTCCCGGAACGGCACCTCCAGGGTCGCGCCGGGCGACAACTCCCGCCCGGAGCCGCCCCGACGAGATCTGACGGCAAGTCAGGTGCGCGGTCGCCACAAGGCCGGGAACCCGCACGCTCCGCCATCACCCGTCCGCCCCTTCACCCGCCTCGCACAGCCGTGATCAATCCGAAACCAATTCCGGTCTTGACCGAGACCCATCAAGCGGGTCCGGGATTACGCTCCCGCTCATGGCCGACTCCACACCCCCCACACACTCCGGCGCGCAGCCCCCACCCGACCGCCCCGTCTACGTCATCGGCGGCGGCCCCGGCGGACTCGCCGCCGCGTACGCGCTGCGGGCCCGGGGCGTACGGGCCGTCGTCCTGGAGAAGTCCGACCGGGTCGGAGCGTCCTGGCGCCGCCACTACGACCGGCTGCACCTGCACACCACCCGCCGGCTCTCCGCCCTGCCCGGGCTGCCGATGCCGCGCCGGTTCGGGCGGTGGGTGTCCCGGGACAACGTGGTGCGCTACCTGGAGAAGTACGCCGAGCACCACCGCCTGGAGATCGTCACGGGCGTCGAGGTGTCCCGCGTGGAGCGCCTCCCCGACGGCACGGGCTGGCTGCTGCACGCCACCGGCGGCCGGGAGCTGACCGGTGCCGCGGTGGTCGTCGCGACCGGCTTCAACCACACCCCGCGCGTGCCGGACTGGCCGGGCCGCGACTCCTACCCCGGCGAGTTCCTGCACGCCTCGCAGTACCGCAACGGCGAGCCGTACGCCGGCCGGGACGTGCTCGTCGTCGGGGTCGGCAACACCGGTGCCGAGATCGCCGTGGACCTCGTCGAGAGCGGCGCCTCGCGGGTCCGGCTGGCCGTGCGCACGGTCCCGCACATCCTGCGCCGGTCGACCGCCGGCTGGGCGGCCCAGTACAGCGGCATCCTGGTGCGCCGGCTGCCCGTCGGCCTGGTCGACCGGATGTCCCGGGTCCAGGCGAAGGTGACGATGCCCGACCTGTCGGCGCACGGGCTGCCCCGCCCGGACACCGGGCTGTACAGCAGGGTGCGGCAGGGGGCGATCCCGGTGCAGGACGTCGGGCTGATCGACGCCGTGCGCAAGGGCAGGGTGGAGATCGTCGCCGCCGTGGACGGCTTCGAGGACGGCGGCGGGATCGCCCTCGCCGACGGCACCCGGATCTCCCCGGACGTCGTGATCGCCGCCACGGGTTACGTCCGCGCCCTGGACGGCCTGGTCGGCCACCTCGGCGTGCTCGACGCCCGCGGCAGGCCCGTCGTCCACGGCGCCCGCACTCCGCGGGACGCCCCCGGCCTGTACTTCACCGGCTTCACCAACCCGATCAGCGGCAACCTGCGCGAGATGGCGATCGACGCGGTGCGGATCGCGAAGGCCGTCGCCCGGGACGGCTCGCGGAGGGTGTCCCGGCTGCCGGGGTGACGCGCCGGGTCTCGCCGACAGCGGACGGACGAAGAGGATCCACACGGCCGGGGCCGGTCCGGTGCAACGGAGCGAGGGCTGAGACCGGTTCAGGCCGCTGCCCCCACCGCCGTCCCCCGCCGCCGGATCACCAGCGCCATCAGCGCCGCCGCCGCGCACAGCGCTCCCGACGCGTACCAGACCACGTCGTACGACCCGAAGGCGTCGCGCGCCACGCCGCCGAGGAAGGCGACGAGGGCCGCGCCGACCTGGTGGGAGGCCAGGACCCAGCCGAAGACGATCGCGCTGTCCTCGCCGTACTGCTCACGGCACAGGGCGAGGGTCGGCGGGACGGTGGCGACCCAGTCGAGGCCGTAGAAGACGATGAAGAAGATCATCGGCGGGTGGACGCTCGGCGCCAGCAGCATCGGCAGGAACAGCAGCGACACACCCCGCAGCGCGTAGTACACGGCCAGCAGGCGGCGCGGCTCGAAGCGGTCGGTGAACCAGCCGGAGGCGATCGTGCCGACGACGTCGAAGACGCCGATGACCGCCAGGAGCGAGGCCGCGGCCGTGATGGGCATGCCGTGGTCGTGCGCGGCGGGCACGAAGTGGGTCTGGACCAGGCCGTTGGTGGAGGCACCGCAGATCGCGAACGTGCCGGCGAGCAGCCAGAACGGTCCGGTGCGCGCGGCCGAGAACAGGACCTTCAGGGTGCGCCGGGCGGCGCCGACGACAGGCGCGGGCTTCGGCACGAACTCGGCCGCGCCGTACGGCTTCTCTCCCACGTCGGCGGGATGGTCGTGCAGCAGGAGCCAGACGAACGGCACGACCGCGAGCGCGGCGAGGGCGACCGTCACCGCAGCCGGGCGCCAGTCGTACCTCTCCACGATCCAGGACAGCAGCGGCAGGAAGATCAGCTGCCCGGAGGCCGACGCGGCGGTGAGGATGCCGCTGACCAGGCCGCGCCGCTCGGTGAACCAGCGGTTGGTGACGGTCGCCGCGAAGGCCAGCGCCATGGAGCCGGAGCCGAGACCGACCAGCAGCCCCCAGCACAGCATCAGCTGCCAGGCCGCCGTCATCCACACGGTGAGCCCGGAGCCGGCCGCGATCACGGTCAGGGCGACCGCGACGACCCGGCGGATGCCGAAGCGGTCCATGAGCGCCGCCGCGAACGGGGCGGTCAGACCGTACAGCGCGAGGTTGACGGAGACCGCCGCGCCGATCGTGCCGCGCGACCAGCCGAAGTCCTGGTGCAGCGGGTCGATCAGCAGACCCGGAACGGAGCGGAAGGCGGCGGCGCCGATGATCGTCACGAAGGTGACGGCGGCGACGAACCAGGCACGGTGCACGCGCCGGCGACGGCTGGACTTCGGCGGCTGCTCGACGGCCGCGGCTTCGGTTGTCTGGGTCACGACATAGAGCTTCGGGCCAGGACCGATCTCCAGCGAGTGGCCCGAAGGACAGCATTCGCTAGGATCGGGCCAGTACCCTCGGCCATCGGACGGGACGAAGCGAGATGAGCGAAGAGACGAGCACATCCGGTCCCGCTGACGCGGGCTACCGTCCGCACCGCGTCGTCGTGCTCGCCCTCGACGGACTGCTCCCGTTCGAGCTGGGCATCCCGCACCGTATCTTCGGCCGCCCGAAGGACGACCGCGGGCGGCCCCTGTACGAGGTCCTGACCTGCTCGGTCCGGCCGCCGGGCCCGGTGGAGACGGACGCCGACTTCGCCATCCACGTCCCGCACGGCCCGGAGGTCCTCGCCACGGCCGACACGGTGATCGTCCCGGCGTCGTACGAGCTCGGCCCGGTCTACGAGGACGGCGTGCTGACCGACGAGCTCGCCGCCGCCCTCGCCCACCTCAGGCCCGGCACCCGGCTGGCCTCCATCTGCACCGGCGTCTACGTCCTCGCCGCCGCCGGCCTGCTCGACGGCCGCCCCGCGACCACCCACTGGGCCCAGGCCGAGCACCTGCAGCGGCTCTTCCCGCGAGTCCGGGTCGACCCGGACGTGCTGTTCGTCGACGACGGCGACGTGCTGACCTCGGCGGGCGTCGCGGCCGGCATCGACCTGTGCCTGCACATGGTGCGCCGCGACCACGGCACCGCCGTCGCCAACGACGTGGCCCGCCGTACGGTCGTGCCGCCGCACCGCGCGGGCGGGCAGGCGCAGTACATAGCGCGGCCGGTGCCGGACCCGCAGCAGGCGTCCACCACCACGGCCCGCACCTGGGCCCTGGGCCGTCTCCACGAGCCGATCCAGCTGCGCGACATGGCCGCCCAGGAGGCCATGTCGGTGCGCACCTTCACCCGCCGCTTCCGCGAGGAGACCGGTGTCAGTCCCGGCCAGTGGCTCACCCAGCAGCGGGTGGAGCGGGCCCGGCACCTGCTGGAGTCCACCGACCGCTCGGTCGACCAGGTGGCCCGGGAGGCGGGCTTCGGCACGGCCCAGTCGATGCGCCAGCACCTCCAGGCGGCGCTCGGCGTCACGCCCTCCGCCTACCGGCGGACCTTCCGGGCCGGGGCCGAGCACCCGGAGGCCCGCCTCAGAACGTGAGCCCCGCCCGGTCCACCCGCCCCGGCCGCGGGCGCCCCCGGCCGCGCGCACCTCTCGGAAAGTTGTCCACAGCCTGTGGAGAAACCGGCCGGTGTCCACCCCTGACGACTGATGGCGGCGCCGCGCTGCTCGCCCCGAGCACGACAGCGCGCGCCGCCACCCGACTCCGGCGCTCCCGCCCCGGCCTCCATGGCCCTGAAGGAAGCCGACGCCGAGTCACGACTCACACTCGCCGAGGACCGCCGTCGCGCGGCCCTCGCCGTCCCCTCACGGCGAATCGCTGCCCACAAGCGTGAACATCCGGTCACGGCGCGTCAACACCGATTCGGCGATCTGCCCCTTGTGCGGCTTTTGCCGCAGGCGCGCACGGAAGCACGTCCCGGCGCACCGCCGCGTCTCCGCACGGAAGCGGCCGACCCCTCATGCCCCCGCGCCTCGGGCCCGCCGCAGCAACCGCGCGGCATGTGCCGCCATGCACCGCGGGGAGGGCGCGCGCCCCCTACACCGCCTCGTACGCCGCGAGCCCTTCGAGGGCCGTGCCGCCGGCGTCGCCGTACACCACCGCGCCACCCCCGCACGACGCCGTGATGTCACGGGAGGCGGCGCAACGGTCCAGTTCACACCAGATGCGCTTGCCAGTGGCCTCGACGCTCCAGCCCCAGCGGTCGGCGAGGCCGTCCACGAGGGCGAGGCCCCGGCCGCCGGTCGCCTCGTCGCCCGCGCACCGCGGCACGGGGGCCCGGCCGCTGCGGTCGGCGACCTCCAGGCGGACCGTCGCCTCCTCCGTCACCGCCGGTGGCAGGCAGAGCCGCAGCACGGCGGGGCGGCCGGTGTGCACCACGGCGTTGGTGACGAGCTCGGAGACCAGCAGGATCAGCGTCTCGGCGAGCGGTTCATCGGCCTGTATACCCGACCCGGCCAGGCGCGAGCGGGCCCACCGCCGGGCCCGCCCCACCTCTGCGGGGTCGGGCCGGATCTCCAGCTGCACTTGAAGCACCTGCACCGCTCACACCATCCGAACCGGCGGACACTTAGGCTCGCGCCTCACGAGGGCCACGATCGTAGCCATTCTCTGCATGGCCAGAACAACGGCCGGGTCAGGGATCACGGACCGTGAATCCCTTGTGGGACAGCATGGTTGACGTACAGTCACGCCAACAAGCGCTTCGGGCATATTCCAGCGCGAAGGAGTACCCGTGCGGCATACTGTGCGACGCTCCCCCGGGGCAGTCGAACAGGCGGCGCCACTGGGTCGCACTGCGCTCAGAGCCACTCGCATCTCACACAAGGTACCGGAGCGTGCCGTCGACTCCGGGCCGTGACGAGTCACATCGAGGACACAAGCCGGTATCAACGCTCCGTGATCACGGCGTGCCACGATCCGCGACAATTCCCCTGGGCCCGTACGGCGATACCCCAGCCAGACGGCCTGTCGGCCCGCTTCGGCCGGCCGATCCACCGCCGCCATCTCCTCACTCTCCGTGACGCCGCTGCCACGTCGGGTTCGAACCCATGCCCGTTTCGGAAGGCGGATGGACCTCGGACTCCCAGGTGAAGCCCGTGCCGCCGCGCACCCGGAGACAGTCGCGGGCGCCGCGCTCGGCGGCCTCGTCGGCGAGCAGCCAGGGCGGCGGCGATGTCGACCGGGTCGCCGGTGACGGCCGCCGCGTACCCCGCCGCGCGGGCCGTCTCCGCGCGGACCGGCATCCCGGCGCACAGGTGTGCCACGGCCCGGAAGTCGCCGACGGGCCGTCCGAACTGCTCGCGCGCCCGGGCGTGTTGCGACGCCGGCTCGCAGACGCGGCCTGCCGTGCCGAGTTGGCCGGCGGCCGTGAGGAGGACGGCGCGCGGCGGAGGAGGGGAAGCAGAGGCCGGCCTCGACGTGGTTGAGGTCCATGTCCGCCAGCCGGGCCTCGGGGCCCCGGCAGCCGCGCCGCATCTCCTCGCGGGTGATCCCCTCCAGGGTCACCTCGTCCCGGTCGGAGCCGACGGCGGCGATGTCGCGCTTGTACGGGGACTTCAGGTCCTCGTGGATCCACCGGTCGGTGGGCGGCCTCCGAGTCCATGGTGATGCGGTACTTGCCGCCGACGTGGGCGAGTTCACCGCTGGTGCCGGACGTCCGGTAGATCCAGCGGACCGCGGTGCCGTCGGCGGGCGGCGGGGGCGGCACGGACGGATCGCCGCCGGGCAGTTCCCCCGAGGGCGTGCTGTGCACGGACCGTTCGGCTGCTCGCGGGCGGCTCCGGGCTGCACGACGCGGACCGCGGGGAGCTGGTGTGTGCGCGGTGGCGGAACAGCCGCCCGGGGCCGGGCCCTTGACGCTCGACGCCGTGACCGCGTTCCTGCGCGCCGAGGGCCCGGCGGTGCACAAGCTGCCTGAGCGGCTGGAGCCGGTGGACGCCCTTCCGCGGGGCGAGACCCTGCGGAAGGTGCTGAAGTACAAGCCGCGCGAGCGCTACTCGGGCACGGTGAAGTAGCGGGCGAACGCGGGCACGACATCGGCCTCGCCGACCTTGCCGTCGCCGTCCGCGTCGAGCGTGGCGGCGGCAGGCGCGGCCATCTCCTCGGGGACGCCCAGGCACTTCAGGACGCGCCCGGCCTCCTCGACCGCCACGGCGCCGTCGTCGTCGGTGTCGGCGACGTCCAGGGCCGCGTGCAGGAAGGGACGGGCGATCTCGGCGAACCGGTCGGGGTTGTCGCTCAGGCGCTTGACCGCGCCGTTGACGAACTCCTCGCGCGTGATGCGCTGGTCGCCGTCGCGGTCCGCCATGCCGGCCATGCCCTGCCAGAACGCCTCGGCGCCGCCGAACAGCGCCTGCCCCTTGTCGGAGCGGGCCGCGACGGCGAACTCCGTGAGCAGCGCCTTGGCCGCCCCGTAGAAGTCCTCGCGGTCGATGTAGCCGTTGCCGTCCTGGTCGAAGGTGGCGAACCGGTCGGCGATCCTGCGCTCGTACTCGCTGCTGACCATGTCTGTTTCGGGCCGCCTTACGTCGGGTGGGGTGCGTCTGGGTCGGAGCGTACGACGGGGGGAGCGGTTCGGGCGCGGGAAAACGTCACTTGTGCCAAGACCGGGGGAATTCCGGGACGACACCGTGCCGGAACGGCGACACCCGTCCTGCCGTTGCGTGAGAGGGACGTCACGCGGGGGTGGCCAGGGGATCAGGCGGAGAGGGGTTCGCCCTCGTCGCCCAGGGCCGCGTCCAGATCGCCGTACACGTCGAACAGGCGGCGCACACCCAGTGCGCCGAGGACCCGGTTGACGTGGGAACCGTCCGCGGCGCCCCGGGCGGGCAGCACCAGGCGCAGCCGGCCCTGGCAGGAGCGGATCAGCCGGCGGACGGCGATGAGCACGCCGACGCCGCTGGAATCGCAGAAGAACACCTCGGACAGGTCCAGGACGAGACAGTGGTGCCCCTCGGCCACCACGTCGTGCACCCGCTGACGCAGCACCGGCGACGTCACCAGGTCCAGTTCGCCCGACACGTGGAGCACGGCCCATTCGCCCTGCTCGCCGCCGGTCACATTGAAGGTCACCACCACGCCCCTCGCTCACCAAAACGGAAGCAGTCCCTACGCTTCCTTGCAGCGCGGCTGCCCAGCGGCCGTTCCCTGAAACGCGGCCCGGAAAACGGCTCCCTCGCAAAAGAGGCTTGTTTTGGTCGACTTCGATCCGCTTCGATCCTAATCAGTCATGTCTGATCGGAGGGCGGATGGGTAGGCGCGACTCCAAAGGCATCCCGCGCGAGCGCCGGAGCCCCCTACCACCTGCGGGCCTTCGGGGGGCGCACATTGCCACAAAGGGGCGTGCGCTACCTGACGTGCCGACTACATTCGAGGAGACGTGAGGCACGAGGCTGGGCAGAGCACGGGCGCGGAACACGAGCAGGGGGTGAGGGGGCCGCATGGCGAAGAGGGACGTACCGCCGCGCTGGGACCGCAAGATGCAGCAGCGGCTCGCCCGCGGGGAAGCCGCCGCCCTCGGCGAGTTCTACGACCGGTTCGCCTCCCTCGTGCACGGTCTCGCCCACCGCGTCCTCGGCGACGAGAGCGCGGCCGACGGCATCACCCGCGAGGTCTTCGTCCACGTCTGGGAGCACCCCGACTCCTACGACCCCAAGGACGGTCCGCTGCGGACCTGGGTCGCCGCGCTGACCCACCGGCTCGCGGTGCAGCGGCTGCGCGCCACCGAGACCGCCGCCCTCGCCCGGGACGGCTCCGGCACCGCGGAGGAGCTGGAGCACCGGGTGCGCAGCGCCGCGGTCGCCGCCCGCGCCGACTACATCGTCCAGTCCATGCCGGTCCCGCTGCGCTCGGCCCTGGAGCGGGCCTACTTCCAGCGCCGCGACTACCGCCAGGCCGCCGCCGACCTCGGCATCACCGAGGACGAGGCCCGCCGCCGCCTGCGCCTGGGCCTGCAACTGCTGTCCACCGCCCACGAGACCGAGGCCCCGGGCGCCCCGTCAGGATTCGGGGGTGCGGTGTGAACGGGCCGGACCCTTTCGAGGCGTACGACGACCACGAGGGCGCGGGCGGCGGTCGCGCGGAGCAGGACGACACCTGGAGAGAGAACGGCAGTCGGGATGAAGCCAGTGCAGGCGGACCCGGCGGATCCGGCGGACCCGGGTACGGCGACGCGCCGCACGCCGGTGGCGGGCCGCCGCGGATACCCCCGCCCCGGACCTCCGCCGAGGACGGCGGGCCGCCCCTGCCCGCGCCACCACCACCGGAACGGCCGGTGTTCGAGCATCCCGTACTGAAGTCCCTGCTCGGCGCCTGGGCGCTGGCCGCCTGCTCGGCCGAGGAGGCCACGGCCGTCGAGGAGCACCTCGGATCGTGCGGCGGGTGCGCCGACGAGGCCCGGCGGCTGCGCGAGGCGGTCGGGCTGCTGCAGCGCCCGGAGAGCCTCGACCTCGACCCGGGCCTGCGCACCCGCGTCCTGCAGACGTGCCTGGAGCGGCGCCCGCCCCGCATCCCGGTGCCGGAGTGGGCCGCCGCGTACGACGCCGAGACCGCCCGCCTGGACGCCCTGCTGCAGGACTTCGGCGACGCCGAGTGGCACGCCCCGGTACGGCTGCGCTGGTTCCGCGCCGACGAGGCGACGACCCGCCGGACCACCGTCGCCGGGGTGATCGCGCACCTGCTCAGCGTCGACGGGCTGGTGGCGGTCGCGCTCGGCCTGGACGACCCGCTGGGCGAGGTCCCCGCCACGCGGCCGACCCCGGCGGAGCGCACCGAGGCGTACTGGCGCGCCTCCCACTTCCCGCCCACCCGCTCCGTACGCGCCCCCTGGCGGGAGCAGAGCCACAGCCTGGTCCGCACGGTGTCCTTCACGGGCGGCGGCGCGGGGCGGACGGCGATCCCCTACGGCGACTTCGACCTGCCCCTGCACGACGCGATGCTCGACCGGGCCTTCGAGTGCTGGGTGCACGCCGAGGACATCGCGGACGCGGTCGACTACCCCTACGATCCGCCCGCGCCACGCCATCTGCACCGCATGATCGACCTGGCGGCCCGCATGCTCCCGGCGGTCCTGGCCCACCGCAGGCGGACCGGTCTCGCGGCTCCCGCCCACCACCGCCACCTGGTCGCGGCCGGCGAACCGGGCCGCAGCCTGCGCCTGGAGATCGAGGGCTCGGGCGGCGGCGAGTGGCTGATCCCCCTGGACTCCCCCGCCGCCAAGGGCTCCGCCGAGCACGAGGTGGCCCACGTGGCCCTGGACGGTGTCGAGTTCTGCCGCCTCGCGGCGGGCCACGTCCCCCCGCAGGAGGCCGCGGCCGGCCAGGTCGGGGACCGGGAGGCGATCAGGGACGTCCTCTTCGCGGCGGCGTCACTGAGCAGGATGTAGAACGCGCCCACAGGGGCGTGGGGAACTGCGCTCCTAGGCGAAAACGACGGTCCGCCGCCCGTTCAGCAGGATCCTCCGCTCGGCGTGCCACTTCACGGCCCGCGCCAGCGCCTGGCACTCCACGTCCCGCCCGATCGCCACCAGCTGGTCCGGCGTGACGTCGTGCCCGACCCGCTCGACCTCCTGCTCGATGATCGGCCCCTCGTCCAGGTCGGCCGTCACATAGTGAGCCGTGGCCCCGATCAGCTTCACACCCCGGGCGTGCGCCTGGTGGTACGGCTTGGCGCCCTTGAAGCTCGGCAGGAAGGAGTGGTGGATGTTGATGATCCGCCCGCTGAGCTGCTTGCACAGGTCGTCGGAGAGGACCTGCATGTAGCGGGCGAGCACGACCAGCTCCACGCCCTCCTCGCGCACGAGCTCCAGCAGCCGCGCCTCGGCCTCGGGCTTGGTGTCCTTGGTCACCGGGATGTGGTGGAAGGGCACGTTGTACGAGCCCACCAGCTCGGCGAAGTCCGTGTGGTTGGACACCACGGCCGCGATCTCCACCGGCAGCGCCCCGATCCGCGCCCGGAACAGCAGGTCGTTCAGGCAGTGCCCGAACCTGCTGACCATCAGCAGGATGCGCATCTTCTCGTCGCCCCGGTTGATCTGCCAGTCCATCTGGAAGGAGTCACCGATCGCGGCGAAGCTGGCCCGCAGCTTCTCCACCGTCACCGGGGCGTCCGCCGAGAAGTGGACCCGCATGAAGAACAGTCCCGTGTCGTGGTCGCCGAACTGCTGGCTGTCCTCGATGTTGCAGCCGGTCATGAACAGATAGCTCGACACGGCGTGCACGATGCCCTTCCTGTCCGGGCAGGAGAGGGTGAGGACGTACTGGTCGGCCGGAACCGCGGCGCTGGTGGACTGCTCGTTCATGCAGGACAGGTTCCCACAAGGGGCGACGGCGCCGGCAATCGTCCCGCTAGGCGGACCTCGTCATGATCCGCAGCACCTCCAGGCTGCGCGGCGGGGTGTCCGGCTCCTCGCCGTCGCTCGTGGCGAGGAGTACGTGCGCCTCCCGGGCGGCCCGGACCGCCTCCGGCCACGCCTCGTGCTCCAGGTACGCGGCGACCGGCGCGTCCGGTCCCACCTGGTGCATGATCCGCAGCACCCGCAGCACGGCGGTGTCGACGAGGGCCGCCTCCTGCGCGTCGCGGAAGATCGTGCCGACGTACTTCTCGGCGGACCAGTGGTCCAGCCAGGTGTCCTCGACCAGCCGGTACACCGCGTCGGTCACGTCGCCGTAGCCGTCCACGCCGGCCAGCCAGACGTCCCGCTGGAAGACGGGATCGGAGAGCATGTGCAGCGCCGAGCGCACGTTGCTGCGCCAGCGCCACCACGGCATGTCGTTGACAGGCATGCCGCCCATGGTGGATGAGCGACGGCCACGTCGGGAAGAGTTCTCCGAAGCTTGCACGGTCATCGATCGTACGTTCCCCTCCACATCGGACACACGGACCCCCGTAATTCACCTGCACATCACCGATCGTTGACCGCTGGTCACTCATGGGTTAGCCATGTGACGGAATCGTGCGGAACCATGACCGGCAGGCGACGCACCCGCAGCACATCCCTTTCCGGCCTCCTCACCCGTCACGCCAGAAAAGGCGTCCTCTCCGCGGGCACGGCGGTCGCCTGCGCGTCACTCCTCGCCGGCTGCGGGGTCGTGCCCGGTACCGCGGGGGGTGCCGGGGACGATCCCATCACCGTCATGACGTGGGCGCCCGAGAAGACCAGGGCCACCAACAAGCCCGGCATGCCGGCCTTCGCCCGCGCCTACGCCCGCTGGGTGAACGCCAACGGCGGGATCAACGGCCGCGAGCTCAAGGTGCTGACCTGCAACGACCACAACGACAGCGTGGCCGCCGCCAAGTGCGCCCGGCAGGCCGCCAAGGAGAACGTGGTCGCGGTCGTCGGATCCTACAGCCAGTACGCCGACTCCTTCTTCCCCTCCCTGGAGGGCGCGGGCATCCCCTACATAGGCGGCTACGGCATCACGAACGCCGAGTTCACCAGCCCCCTGTCCTACCCGGTCAACGGCGGCCAGCCCGCGCTGCTCGCCGGTCTGGGCCGCGCGCTCGCCGACTGCGGGCCGGTCGCCCTGATCCGGCCCGACACGATCGCGGGCGACCAGCTGCCGCCGCTGCTCGACTCGGGCCTGAAGTCGGGCGGGCACGAGCCCGCGCGGGACCAGCGGGCGCCGGAGGACGCCACCGAGTACGACGGCCAGGCCGAGCGGGCGCTGCGCTCGACGACCACCGACCCGCAGGACGAGGGCTGTGTGGTGCCCGCGCTCGGGGACCGCAACGGCACCTTCATGGACTCCTTCCGCCGGGCCCGGGAGGACTATCCCGACGTACGGACGGCCGCCGTGCTCGGCAGCGTCGACCAGACGGTGATCGACGCGACCGGCGGGGCTTCGGGCCCGTACGAGGGGTCGTACATCACCGGCTGGTACCCCGTGGCGAGCGATCCGCGCTGGGACGGGATGAAGCGGGTGATCAGGGAGGAGGCCTTCGGCGACAACCGCATCGACCCCGCGGACGCCGGTGTGCAGACCACCTGGATCGCCTACACCGTGTTCCACCGGGTCGTCGAGTCGCTCGGCGGCGGCGAGGTGAGCGCCGACACGGTCGCGGAGGCCCTCGACGACGGCCTGGAGGTCGACACGGGCGGGCTCACGCCGACCCTGCAGTGGCGGTTCCAGGACGAGCTGGCCTCCGTCGGCTTCCCGCGGCTGGTCAACGCGAACGTGACCCTGCAGGTGGTGCGCGAGGGGCGGCTGGTGTCGGCGCGCAAGGGCTTCGTCGACACGACCAGGACCCTGCAGGACGCCGACGTGACCTACTAGGCGCGGGCCCGGCGGTGCACGCCTGGCCCGCTCGCCCCGGCGTCCGTCACAGCTGCGTCGGCTGGCGTTCGGTCAGGCCGTACGTCTTGGCGATGCTGTTCCACAGCGTGGCCGCCTTGGCCTTCTCGGCGCTCGCGACGCCGCTGGCCCGGTTGCCGGCCTGGGTCTGGCCGGTGACGCGGGCCTGGCCCTTCTTGCAGCCCTTCTTGCCGGCGGTCTGGTCGGCCCAGGCCGCGTAGTGGTTGTCGGCGGAGGCGGAGGCCCGCCACGCCTTGGTGAGGGCGGTGGTGAGCTCGGCGTGGCCGGGCAGCCGGTCGACCTCGATGCCGCCGAGCCGGGTGACCAGCTGGGTGCGCTGCCTGGCCGCGTCGCGCAGGTCCTTGGCGGCCTGGGCGAGGTTGTCGCAGCCCTTGACGTCGGCCACCGCGCTGATCACCGCGCTGCGGCTGTCGCCGCTGTCGGCGAGCAGCTTGTCCAGCTCGACGGCCTGGGCGCGGGCGGGGTCGGCGGAGGGGGAGGCGGAGCCGTCCGTCGCGGGCGCGGAGGCGGCCACGGTCTTGTTGTCGTCGCCGCCGTCGTCACCGCCGCCCCCGCCGGCGAGCAGCGCGCCGGCGCCGACGCCGAGGACGGCGATGCCGATGCCGACGGCGGCGATGACGGGGACGCGTGAGCCGGTCCGGCCGCCGCGCGAGCGGCCCGCGGCGGGAGCGGCGCGGGAGGACTGGGGCCGGTGCTGCTCGACACGGGGCAGCTGCTGGGTGGCCCCGGCGGGGGCCTCGGCGGCCTGGTCGGCGCGGAAGAGGTGGCCGAACTCGGCGGGCGGCTGCTGGTCCGTGCCCCCGGGCACCGGCGCGATGTACTGCGTGGCCTCGGCGTCCGGGTTGGAGGCGGGCGGCAGCGGCCCGGCTCCCGACCCGGCGCGCGGCCCGGTCCCCAGGAACCGTGTCGCCTCGGGGTCCTCCCCGGCGGACGACTCGGGCGGCAGCGCCCCCGGTCCGACCGGGGGTATGTACTGCGTGGCCCCCTCGTCGGCGGCCGGGGGCACGGGCGGCAGGTACTGCGTGGCCGCGGCGGACCCGTCCGCGGCGACGGGCGGCAGGTACTGGGTCGCCCCCTCGTCGGGGGCGGTGTGCCGCGGGGCGCCCCCGGGACCGTGTCCCGGCGCCCCGGCGGGAGATCCGTACGCGCCGGAGGACTGCGGCAGGCCGCCCGAGGGCGTCCCGTAGGCGTCCGCGGCGGGCGGCAGGGGGGCTCCGGCGCCGTACGCGCCGGCGGCCGGCGGCAGGCCGCCTCCGGCCGGGGGCCCGTATCCGTCGGTGCCCTGCGGCCCGCCCGCGTGCCCGCCGGTCCCATCCGGCGGCAGCGGGGCGCCTCCGTAGGCACCCGCCTGCGGCCGGGCCGGGTCGTACGGGGCGTGGTGCGGCGGCCGGGCGTCCTCCTGCGGGAGCGCTCCCGGGTCCTGCGGACCGGGCGCGGAGTGCCCGCCGTCCCAGGACTGCTGCTCCGGCGCGTGCCACTGCTGCTGCGGCGGGGACTGCCAGGCCTGGCCCGGCTGCGGGGGCGTCTGCTGCTCGGGGCCCCAGGGCCGGCCCCAGGTCTGGCCCTCGGCCGGGGCCTGTCCCGTCGGAGCGGGGGCGGGCCGGCGCGCGGCGGCGTCGCCGGGTCCGCCCGTCATGCCCGGCAGCAGGGGTTCGCCACCGTCCGAGGGCAGCACGATGCCTTCGCGCGCGGGGCGCGCCGAGGGCTCCTCGCCCTGTCCACTCTGCGTCACCGGGACTCCTACTAATGGGGGACCTTGTGAATCGTCGGGTCACGCTACCGGGTCCCCTGAGCCCCGTGCCACGCAGCACAGGGCGTGACCGCCTGCCCTGTGAGCGCGGTAACAGAACCGGGTCACGGCACGCCTTTCGCGCCACCTCCCGTCCGTCAGGCGGCCGTTACCCGGATGTTCACGCTTGCGCGGGGCCTGTGTTCACGCCGCCGCCTGCAGGTCGAGCCGCGCGCCGAACTCCCTCACCACCGCCTCGTCCCGGTACGGCTCCAGCCGCTGCTGGAAGTCCTCCAGGTACTCGGCGCCCCGGTTGGTCCGCAGGCCCTCCAGCAGTTCGACGGCCTTCATGCCGGTGCTGCACGCCTCCTCGATCTCGCGCTGCTGCACCTGCGCTGTGGCGAGCAGCACATATCCGATGGCCCGGCGGCGCGCCCGCGTCTCGGGGTGCCCGGCGAGCGACTCCTGCGCGCACCGCGCCGCCGCCTCGGCCTGCCCGAGGTCCCGGTGACAGTGGGCCAACTCGTCGGCCAGGTACGCCTCGTCGAAGTGCGCGATCCACACCGGGTCGTCCCCCGTGGCCGGGTCGGCCGCCTCCAGGGCGCTCACCGCGCGCCCGGCCGCGACCTGGGCGGCGCGCACGTCGCCCAGCAGGGCGTGCCCGCGCGCCTCCGCCGCGTGGAACATGGACTCCGCGCGCGGCGTGACGCGCCCCCGCGCCCCCTCCTGCGCCGCCCGTGCCAACTGCGCGATCTCGCGCGGGTTCCCGAGCTGCGCGGCGAGGTGGCTCATGGAGGCCGCGAGGACGTAGCCGCCGTAGCCGCGGTCCCCGGCCGCCTGGGCCAGCCGCAGGGCCTGGATGTAGTAGCGCTGGGCCAGCCCCGGCTGTCCGGTGTCGACGGCCATGTACCCGGCGAGCTCCGTCAGCCGCGCCACCGCGGCGAACAGGTCCCGCCCCACCGCCTCCCGGTACGACCCCGCCAGCAGCCCCGAGACCACGCTGTTGAGGTAGTGCACGACCACCGGGCGCACGTGCCCGCTGCCGTACTGGTGGTCCAGGTCCACCAGCGCCTGCGTCATGGCCCGGACGGCCTCCACGTCGGACTGCCCGACCCGCGGCCCCGCCGAGCGCGACACCTGCGGGTCCGGCGCGGAGATCAGCCAGTCGCGGCTGGGCTCGACCAGCGCGGACGCGGCGACGGAGGAGCCGGACAGGAAGTCCCGCCGCCCCACGTCGCTGCGCCACAGCTCGCAGACCTGCTCGATGGCCCCCAGTACCGTCGGCGAGAACTGGAGCCCCACCCCCGAGGCGAGGTTCTTGCCGTTGGCCATGCCGATCTCGTCGATCGTGACCGTACGGCCGAGTTTGCGGCCCAGCGCCTCGGCGATGATCGCCGGTGCCCGGCCCCGCGGTTGCTGCCCGCGCAGCCAGCGCGCCACGGACGTCTTGTCGTAGCGCAGGTCGAGTCCGTGCTCGGCCCCGCACATGTTGACCCGGCGGGCGAGGCCGGCGTTGGAACAGCCGGCCTCCTGGATGAGCGCCTGGAGCCGTTCGTTCGGCTGCCGGGCGACGAGCGGCCTTGCGGCCATGGCGTACCCCCTGTGGCTGCGGTGCCTGCCCACGCACCGAGTTGACGTGTCTTCCGCGGCCGGGATCCCTCGCGTCCCGGCGATGAGATCCGGCCGTGAAGATCAATGCCCCGCCGACCAGCCGAAAATGCGAGGCATGTGAGGATTGCCGGGGTTACGGCTGGTGCCGGCCCCACTCGTGGCTACCCACCTCCGGCCATGGATCCTCCTGCGCGCCCCCGCACATGCACCCATGCGCCCCGACCCCGGACGGGATGCTCCTCCCCGCGCACGCGGGCGGGCGTAACCCCTGGTGACGCCCAGAGTTGTGTTCATCGTGGAAGAGACGATCGCCGGCACCGAAGCCGCTCAGATCCCGAAGCAGCGCGGGGAATCGCTGCTGGAGACCGCCGTCCGCTACGCCGAGGAACGGCACTGGGACGTGTTCCCGGGCACCTGGCTGGAGGCCGCCGACGGAAGTCAGCGCTGCTCGTGCGGTGACGCCGCGTGTCCGGCGCCCGGCTCGCACCCGGCGCGTCCCGACTGGGCGACGCAGGCGACGGGCAGCGCGACCGTCGCACGGCGGATGTGGCAGAAGCAGCCGACGGCGTCGATCCTGCTGCCGACGGGCCGGACGTTCGACGCGATCTCCGTGCCGGAGACGGCCGGGTTCCTGGCGCTGGCGCGGATGGAGCGGATGGAGCTGACGCTGGGGCCGGTGACGCTCACGCCGGATCGGCGGATGGAGTTCTTCGTGCTGCCGGGGGCCTGCGCGAAGGTGCCCGATCTGGTGCGAAAACTCGGGTGGTCGGTGTCGTCGCTGGATCTGACGGTGCTGGGTGAGGGGGCGTACGTGGCCGCGCCGCCCACGCGGTTCGGGTCGCGGGGGGCCGTGCAGTGGGCCTGCCGGCCGACGCCCGCGAATCGGTGGCTGCCGGATGCGGAGGAGTTGATCTCGCCGTTGGCCTATGCGTGCGGGCGGGATCGGTAGCGCCTGATCGTCTGCGTGGTTGCTCCGCGTCGGCGGCTGCGGCTTCGTCGTGGTTGATCGCGCAGTTCCCCGCGCCCCTGAAGAACGCCACCGTAGGGTGCAGGGTGACGGAGGGAGGCGCGGTGGGATCCAGCGCTGTACGTGTGCAGGGGCTCTGGAAGCGGTTCGGGCAGCAGGTCGCTGTCGCCGGGATCGATCTGGAGCTGCCCGCGGGCAAGTTCATCGGGCTCGTCGGACCGAACGGGGCGGGGAAGACCACCACGCTGTCCATGGTGACCGGGCTGCTCCGGCCCGACCACGGGACCGTCGAGATCGCCGGGCACGACGTGTGGCGTGATCCCGTCGAGGTGAAGGCCCGGATCGGGGTGCTGCCGGAAGGACTGCGGCTGTTCGAGAGGCTGTCGGGGCGGGAACTGCTGGCGTATTCGGGCCGGTTGCGCGGGCTGCCCGGCGCCGAGGTCGACAAGCGGGCCACCCAGCTCCTCGACGTCCTCGACCTGGCCGGCGCCCAGCACAAGCTCGTCGTCGACTACTCGACCGGCATGCGCAAGAAGATCGGCCTCGCCGCCGCTCTCCTCCACAATCCCGAAGTGCTCTTCCTGGACGAGCCCTTCGAGGGTGTCGACCCCGTCTCCGCCCAGACCATCCGGGGCGTCCTGGAGCGGTACACCGCCTCGGGCGCCACCGTGGTGTTCTCCTCCCACGTCATGGAGCTCGTCGAGTCGCTGTGCGACTGGGTCGCGGTGATGGCCGCCGGGCGGATCCGGGCCACCGGCACCCTCGCCGAGGTGCGCGGTGACGCGCCGTCGCTGCAGCGGGCCTTCCTCGAACTCGTCGGCGCCCAGGGCCGGGACGCCGGGTCCGACCTCGACTGGCTGGGCGGCGGGGCCCGGTGAGCGCCGACGCGATCACCCCCGTCTTCGTCCGGCTGAAGCTGTCGCTGCTGCGCAACGGGCTGCGGCAGTCCGGCGGGCGGAAGGCCGCCTACATCACTTCGGCCGTCGTCGCCCTGCTGTTCGCCGCGCTGCAGCTGATCGGCCTGATCGCGCTGCGCGGGCACGCGCACGCCGACTCGGTGGTCGTGCTGGCGGTGGCGGTGCTGGCGCTCGGCTGGGCCGTGATGCCGCTGTTCTTCCCGAGCGGCGACGAGACCCTCGATCCGACCCGGCTGGTGATGCTGCCGCTGCGGCCCCGGCCGCTGGTGCGGGCGCTGCTGACGGCCTCGCTGGTGGGGATCGGACCGCTGTTCACGCTGTGCCTGCTGGCCGGTTCCGTGATCGCGGTGGCCCGGGGCGGGGCCGCGTTCGTGGTGGGCGTGCTCGCCGTCGTGCTGGCGCTGCTGGTGTGCGTGGCCCTCGCCCGGGCCGTGGCCGCCGCCAACGTGCGGCTGCTGACCAGCCGCAAGGGCCGCGACCTCGCGGTGCTGAGCGGGCTTGTCATCGCCGTCGGGGCACAGATCGTCAACTTTGGCGCGCAGCGGATCGGGGCGTCCGGGCTCGGTGAGCTGGCCCCGGCGGGGGACGTGCTGCAGTGGGTGCCGCCCGCGTCGGCGATCGGGGCGGTACACGCGGTCGGTGAGGGCGCGTACGGGCGCGCGATCGCGCAACTGGCGCTCAGCGCGGGAGCGCTGGCGGTGCTGCTCGCGGTGTGGTCGCGGCATCTGACCCGGCTGATGACCTCACCGGACGGCTCGACGCTGCCGGCGGCGGACACGGCCGCCCGCGAGCGGTCGTCGACCGGGCTCACCAGGCTGCTGCCGGCCGGCCGCACGGGCACGGTGATGGAGCGCAGCCTGCGGTACGTGTGGCGCGACCCGAAGACCAAGGCGGCCTGGGTGACCTCGCTGGCGATCGGGCTGATCGTGCCGGTCTTCAACGCCTGGCAGGGCACCGGGTCCGTGTACTTCGCGTGCTTCGCGGCCGGGATGCTCGGCATCCAGATGTACAACCAGTTCGGGCAGGACTCCTCGGCGTTCTGGATGGTCGCGATGACGATCTCCACCACCCGCGACGCCCACGCCGAGCTGCGCGCCCGGGCCTACGCCCTGCTGCTGATCACCCTGCCCTACGCCGCGCTCGTCACCGTCCTCACGACGGCCATGCTCGGCGACTGGCCGCGGCTGCCCGAGGCGCTGGGGCTGTCCTTCGCGCTGCTCGGCGCGATGCTCGCGACCGGGGCGTGGACCTCCGCCCGCTTCCCCTACTCCATCCCGCAGGAGGGCTACAAGAACGTCGCCCCCGGGCAGACCGGGCTCGCCTGGATCTCCATCTTCGGCGGGATGATCGGGGCCGCCCTGCTGTGCGCGCCCGTCATCGCGCTCACGATCTGGCTGAACGTGAGCGCGGACGGCGCGGACCTCGCCTGGCTGCTGCTGCCCGTGGGCACGCTGTACGGGGCGGTGCTCACGGCGGTGGGGCTACGGCTGGCGGCTCCCCGGACGGCCCGGCGGCTGCCGGAAATCCTCCAGGCGGTCAGCAAGGGGTGACCGGGGCGGGGCGCGTACGGAGCGTCCGGTGGCCGGGTCCGTGAGCGTGGCCGGGCGCGGCGGAGCGCCCGACGACCGGTCGTCGCCCAGACCGGCCGCGGCGGAGCGCCCGAGGGCTGGGTCCGTGACCGGGGCCGGGGCGCGTGCGGAGCACCCGAGGGCCGGGTCCGTGACCGGGGCCGGGGCGCGGCGGAGCACCCGAGGGCCGGGTCCGTGACCGGGGCCGGGGCGCGTGCGGAGCACCCGAGGGCCGGGTCCGTGACCGGGGCCGGGGCGCGGCGGAGCACCCGAGGGCCGGGTCCGTG
>NZ_JBEOTZ010000007.1:193385-219252 GCF_040303825.1 Streptomyces sp. NPDC094143 | reverse complement strand
CCGTGACCGGGGCCGGGGCGCGTGCGGAGCACCCGAGGGCCGGGTCCGCGCGTGCGGAGCGCCCGAGGGCCGGGTCGGCGTCCAGGGCCGGGCGCGTGCGGAGCGCCCGACGGGCGGGTCCGCGACCAGGGCCGGGGCGCGTGCCGAGCACGGTCCACGACCAGGGCCAGGCCCGGCAGAGCGCCTGACGGCCGGTCGTCGGCCGGTCTCAGTCGTCGCCGAGCGAGTCCAGGAACGGCTCGATGGCCGCGCGCCAGGCCTCCGGCTGGTCGTAGTGGACCAGGTGGCCGGCGTCGGCGACCTCCGCGTACTGGCCGCGGGGCAGGACCCGGACCATCTCCTGGGCCTCGGCGCGGCCCAGCTCGCCGTCGAGGCCGCGCACCACCAGGGCGGGGCACCGGACCTGGGCCAGTTCCTCCCAGTGCGCGTCGTACACCCAGGTCTCGCGGGAGCGGAGCATCTGCTCCGGCTCGAAGACGGGGCGCCAGCCGTCCGGGGACTCGGTCATCACCTCGGCGTAGAACTCGCCGCGCGCCGGGTTGGGCCGCTCCACCCAGGGGTCGTCCTCGCCGAACCACTTGCGGACGTCGGCGAGCGTGGCGAACGGCAGCGGCCAGGACTCGAACCACTGGGCCCACTCGCGCTGCGACGCGGCGCCGAGCGCGGAGGCCCGCATGTCGCAGATGATCAGCCCGCGGACCAGGTCCGGGCGCCGGGCGGCGAGCTGCCAGGCGGTGAGCGCGCCCATGGCATGGCCGATGAGGACGACCGGGGCGAGGCCGAGCTGCTCCAGGGCGGCCTCGGCGTCGTCGACGTAGGCGTCCCGGGTGAAGGCACCCTGCGGGGGCTTGTCGCTGCGGCCGTGGCCGCGCTGGTCGAGGGCGACCGCGCGGTACCGGCCGGAGAGCCACCGGGCGGTGGGCGCCCAGTGCGAGGCACGGCCCATGAGGCCGTGCAGTAACAGCACGCCCGGGGAACCGTCCGCCCCGGTGCGCCCGCCGTGCCCGTCCCCCGCGTCCGGCCCGTCCTGCGCCGGGTCGGTCTTGGGCGGGTCGCCGAACTCCCAGGCCGCGAGGCGTACGCCGTCCGTCCCGGTCACGTCGATGCGTCGCACCATGTCCTGGCACCCCCCAAGCTTCGCGCGGACCGCGGCCCTGTCCGGCCGGACGGTCCTGTGAACCGTGTTCTGCCTGCCGTGCCTGTCGTGCCGGGCCCGTGGTGAACCCGGGCCCTGCGTCGCCCGCAGACTATCGAATGCGCTTTCGAAGATGCGGTTCTCGCGGGCAACACCCCTCGTTCGAGTGACCGCCCTCGGGGATTGATCGCCGCCGTCGCGGGGAGATCTTCAGCGGGAGGCGGACCGCTCGGGGAAACCGGTCCGCGGGGGATGACCCTGAGAGCTCGGGGCTCCGGGTCAGCACGGGGGAGGACAGGCCCCGGCGCCATGCGGCGCCGGGGCCCTCTCCGTCCGAACGGCACATCCTCCCGCCCCCTCCCCGGCCGGGCGACATCGCTGTCAGGCCACGGCCAAGAGCCCTCAGGTCATATGCCCCACGCGACAGCGTCGCACGGGAAGCGGGCGAGCGCTGCCATTCGACGGACTGGATCCGGGATGCGGCACGGATCACGCCACCACCACACGCACCCCTGCCGCAACGGCCGTGACACCGGGCCGTCCCGACCGGCCGGACCGGACACCCCCGTGAGCCGCCGGCCGGCTCAGGGCTTGGCGACGAACACGTGGGAGGCCACGTCCGACTCCAGCTCGGCCGCCTCGCCGCCGCTGCCCACCAGCACACCGCCCGCCGACTCGGTCACGCTCACCACCGAGCCGGGCTGCACGCCCGCCCGCCGCAGCGTGTACATCAGCTGCGCGTCCGTCTGGATCGGCTCGCCGATCCGGCGCACCACGACCGTCTTGCCCTCCGTGCCCGGGTCGAGGCTGGCCAGCGACACCATGCCCTCGTCCAGGAACGGATCGGCGCCGTCCTTCTCGCCCAGCTCCTCAAGGCCCGGGATCGGGTTGCCGTAGGGCGACTCCGTCGGGTGCCGCAGCAGCTCCAGGACGCGGCGCTCCACGGCCTCGCTCATCACGTGCTCCCAACGGCACGCCTCGGCGTGGACCTGCTCCCACTCCAGACCGATCACGTCGACCAGCAGACACTCGGCGAGACGGTGCTTGCGCATCACGCGCGTGGCGAGGCGGCGGCCCTCGTCCGTGAGCTCCAGGTGCCGGTCGGTCGCGACGGACACCAGGCCGTCGCGCTCCATCCGCGCCACGGTCTGGCTCACCGTCGGGCCGCTCTGGTCGAGCCGCTCGGCGATACGGGCGCGCATGGGGACCACACCCTCTTCCTCCAGCTCGAGGATGGTGCGGAGATACATCTCCGTGGTGTCGATCAGTCCGGACATACGTGCCCCTCGAATGAGATCTGCCGGAGGCTGGACGGCTCACCGGCGTGTGCGCTGGCCCTGCACCCAATTCTGCCGGATACCACCGACAACCGTGCCGTGGGCGGGAAAGCGGGGGATTACCGGGCCCCGGAGCAGGGTACGGACTTCCGCTTCGGGACCTGCGCGCCGCTCCGGGCCGCCCCGCGGCGCGGCTTCCACGGCCGTATTGACACCGCACTGGTCCAGACCGCACCGTGATGCGCGGCACAAGCCGTGAGGCCCGTCTGAAGGGGATCCCGTATGAGCGACCGCGCGCCGGCCGGCCAGTTCCTCGATGCCGCGATCGACCTGCTGCGGCGGGTCCGCGACGAGGAGGCCGACAGCATCGCGGCCGCCGGGACGCTCCTGGCCGACACCGTCGAGAACGGCGGCCGGCTCTTCGCGTTCGGCGCCGGGCACTCCTCCCTCGCCGCGCAGGACCTCGTCTACCGCGCCGGCGGACTCGCCCTGATGAACCTCCTCGCCGTGCCCGGTGTCGTCGGCGTCGACGTCATGCCCGCACCGCTCGGCTCCGCCCTGGAACGCGTCGACGGCCTCGCGAGCGCCGTGCTCGACAACTCCCCGCTCCGCGCGGGCGACGCCCTGCTGATCATCTCCCTCTCCGGGCGCAACGCGCTGCCCGTGGAGATGGCCCTGCACGCGCGTGCCCTGGGCGTGCAGGTCATCGGCGTGACATCGGTGGCGTACGCCTCGCAGACCAGGTCCCGGCACGCCTCGGGCACGTACCTGAAGGACCACTGCGACCTCGTCCTCGACTCGAAGATCGCGGTCGGCGACGCGGAACTCACCCACGACAAGGTGCCCGCGCCGTTCGCCCCCGCCTCCACGGTCGTCACCTCGGCCCTCCTCCAGGCGGTCATGGCCACGACCGCGACGACCCTCGCGGACCGCGGCATCGAGCCGCCGCTGCTGCGCTCCGGCAACGTCGACGGGGGACACGACTGGAACGCCCAGGTGATGGAGCGGTACCGGGACCGCATCTTCTACCGCCACTGACCGGCGCCGAACCGCCAGGGGCGGACCGACCGGGCTTGCGGCGGGCCCGGGCCGGCCGGTCCGGCCGGGAGCCCGGCAGACGGGGGTCTGCAACGAGTCGAGGCGGGTCTGGCCGGTCCCGGCCGACCAGGCCTGAGGCAGACCCGGGCCGGTTCGAACCGGCGCCTCCTGTCCGGCCGGGCCGCACGCGTGGGCAGACCGGGCCTGGTCGGGCTGCGCCGCCCCGGCCCGGTCGGTTCACACCTGCTCCCCCGTCCCGCCCGGTCCAGGCCGACGCCGGCGATCCCGGCCGGGGCGGGCCGGTGTTCTCCGCTCCGGCCTGCTCGAGCTGCACATGCCCTGGGTCCCCACTCGTCCGGGTCCCCGCCGCCTGTCCCGGGCGGGGCGGCCCGGGGCCGGTGGACGGTCAGCTGTTCTCCGGTGGGCCCGTCAGGTCGACCAGGTCCAGTGCCGCTGCGATGCGTACCGCCACGTCCTCCGCGTACATCGCGTCGGAGCGCTCGAACGCGCTGCGGCCCGCCCCCCGCAGAAACGTCACGACACCCAGCGTGCGCCCCCTGCTGCGCAGCACCGCGCACAGGGCGTGCACCGCGTCCGGCGGCCACTGCCGCGCCAGCGCCCACGCGCGGGCCCGGTCGGGCGGCGCGGCACCCGCGCTCGCCCGCAGCGCCCCCGTCCGCTCCACGCACTGCACGGCCGGGTGGCCCTCCGGGTAGCGCACGGGCAGCCCCGACCGGCCCGCGAGCCTGCTCGGCCCCGGAGCGCCGGACGGCGTGGCCGCGACCCGCACCAGCCGGACCGGGCCGTCGGCCTCCGGGTCGGTCAGCGCGCCACCGGCCACCCGGTCGATCAGCCCGTGGTCGGCGAACCCGGCCAGGGCGAAGTCCAGGTGGACCGTCGCCGCCTCCGCCGGGTCCTCGCACTCGGCGGCCGCCCGCGACGCCCGGTGCAGCTGCTGCGCGCGGAACCTCAGCAGCGACGCCTCCTGCTCGTTCTGCCTGGCCTCCGTCACGTCCTGGAACAGCCAGCCCACACCCAGGGGAACCGGCTCCTCCGCGAGGGGTGAGGCCAGCCGCACGAAACCGCTGCGCCAGCACCGCCGCCGCTCCCCCTCCGGCGTGCGCACACTCACCCACACCTCGGCCGGCGCCGGCGGCGCGCCCTCCGCCAGCACGTGCTGCAGCGCGCTCTCCAGCTCTTCCACACCCTGCGAGAGCAGCTCCCCGAGCGGCCGCCCGAGCACCGACGTACGGCCCGTGCCCAGCGCCCGGGCCGCGTGCGCGTTCACCACGGCGGGCCGCAGGTCGACGTCGACCAGGACGACGCCCCAGCCTGCGTCCTCGAACAGCGCCTCGCTCAGCGCGATCGAGCGCTCCAGATCGATCTGCGCGTGCACCTCGCTGAACGCGCAGTACACCCCCGCCGGCTTTCCGTCGGGGCCGCGCACGGCCGCCGACTGCGTCCGCACGAGCACCCGCCCGCCGTCCTTCGTCAGCAACGCGAACTCGTGCACCTGCCGGCCCGGGGCGTGCATGGCCGACAGCAGCCGCTCCTCGACCTCCTCGGCGTCCGCGCTGCGCACCGCCCAGCCGGCCAGGCCCCGCTTGCCGACGGCTTCCTGCGCGCTCCAGCCGAGGATCCGCTCGGCCTCGCGGTTCCAGTGCGTGACGACACCGTCGGCGTCGAAGGCGCACAGCGCCGCGTCCATCCCGTCCAGCAGCGCGGCGAGCAGATCCGAACCATCCGCACCGTCCCGCCCGGGCTCGTCCGGCCCCAGCTCGTCGGTGGTCCCACTACGCCGGGAAGCACTCACCTGGACCCCCTGCAGGCTGCGTCCGCACGTACGGCACGCCGGTTGGCTCCTTGCCCTCATTCAACTGGAACGTGACCCGGCGCACACCGAGTTCCCACAACATTGAAGGAATCGTGGTACGCGGGCAATGCCCACGTCAACGGCCCGTGACACCACCGCTGCCCCGGCGCGCGTCCACCTCGATCTCGATCTTCATCCGGGGGTCGGCCAGGCCGCACACCAGCATCGTCGCGGCCGGCCGCACCTCACCGAAGCACGCGCGCAGCACCGGCCAGCACGGCTCGAAGTCCGCCCGGTCGGGCAGCAGGTACCGCACGCGCACGACATCCGCGAACGAGCAGCCGGCCTTGCCGAGCGCGTCCCCGATGTTCCGCAGGCACTGCTCGGCCTGCTCCACCACGTCCTCGGAGATCGTCATCGTCGCGTAGTCGAACCCCGTCGTGCCGGACACGTGGACCCGGTCTTCGTCCACCACGGCCCGGGCATAGCCGATCCGCTCCTCGAACACCGAACCGCTGAGAATCGCCTGCCGTCGCGTCATGGAGTCAAGGTCTCAGAAAAACGGTTGATGCGAGCCGGAACGGTTTCCTAGGGTTCAGGTACACGAGAGAGGAGGTGGTTCGGCAGATGTATGGAAACCGGACGCGTGAGGTGGCTGCGGGCTAGCGGCCCGACACCACACTCGGTGCGGTGCCGAGCCAGCGCGTGAGCGACGCGTGCAGCCGGCCCAATCTCAGGCAGTCACCCGACCCGCGAGTCGCCGGTACGTCCGGCCGGCTCCTCCTCCGGAGGACCCAGACTCGCGGGTCGTCTGCGTTCTCGGGGAGGACGATCGTGCCGGGTACATGGCACCGGGACCGGGTGGGCAGCGCCCTGCGGGGCGAGAATCCGACCGTCCTGCGGCGGCTGGAGGCCGGGTTCGCGGCGATCGGCGACGTGCAGTTCCTGCCGGGGTACTCGGTGCTGCTCACCGACGACCCGGCGGTGCGGCGGCTGTCCGAGCTCCCCCGGGGGAGGCGGCTGGCGTTCCTGGACGGCATGGACCGGCTCGGGGAAGCCGTCGAGCGGGCCTGCCGGCGGGCGGATCCGGGGTTCCGGCGGGTGAACCTGGAGATCCTCGGCAACGCCGAGGGTTTCCTGCACGCGCACGTGTGGCCGCGGTACGACTGGGAGCCTCCCGAGCGCGTCCGGCTGCCCGTGTGGCTCTACCCGCGGGGGATGTGGACCGAGGAGCGGTACGCCCTCGGGGCGCGGCACGAGCCGCTGCGGCAGGCCATCGGGGAGGAGCTGGACCGGCTCGCGGGGCCGGGCGCGGCGGCGGCCTCACCCGGGGACGGGTGAGGCCGCGGGTGGGACGGGTCAGTGGGCGATGTCGTCGTAGCCCTCGATCTCGTGGGGGCTGCGGCTGCCCGGGCCGACGTAGCGGGCCGAGGGGCGGACCAGGCGGCCCGTGCGCTTCTGTTCCAGGATGTGGGCGGACCAGCCGGCCGTGCGGGCGCAGGTGAACATGGACGTGAACATGTGCGCCGGGACCTCGGCGAAGTCCAGGACGATGGCCGCCCAGAACTCCACGTTGGTGGCGAGGACCCGGTCGGGGCGGCGGGCGTGGAGCTCCGCCAGGGCCGCCTTCTCCAGGGCCTCGGCGACCTCGAAGCGGGGGGCGCCCAGTTCGCGGGCCGTGCGGCGCAGGACCCTCGCCCTCGGGTCCTCGGCGCGGTAGACGCGGTGCCCGAAGCCCATGAGGCGCTCGCCCTTGTCGAGGGTCTGCCTGACGTAGGCCTCCGCGTCGCCCGTGCGTTCGATCTCCTCGATCATGTGCAGGACCCGGGACGGGGCACCGCCGTGCAGCGGGCCCGACATGGCCCCCACCGCGCCGGACAGCGCGGCGGCGACGTCCGCGCCGGTCGAGGCGATGACCCGGGCCGTGAACGTGGAGGCGTTCATGCCGTGCTCGGCGGCGCTCGTCCAGTAGGCGTCCACCGCCGCCACGTGCTTCGGGTCGGGCTCGCCCCGCCAGCGGATCATGAAGCGCTCGACGACGGACTGCGCCTTGTCGATCTCCCGCTGCGGCACCATGGGCAGGCCCTGCCCGCGGGCCGACTGGGCCACGTACGACAGCGCCATGACGGCCGCCCGGGCCAGGTCCTCGCGGGCCTCTTCGGCGTCGATGTCGAGCAGCGGCCTGAGACCCCAGACCGGTGCCAGCATCGCCAGCGCGGACTGGACGTCGACACGGATGTCGCCGGAGTGGACGGGGATGGGGAACGGCTCGGCGGGGGGCAGCCCCGGATTGAAGGCACCGTCGACGAGCAGGCCCCATACGTTGCCGAAGGAGACGTGGCCGACCAGGTCCTCGATGTCGACGCCCCGGTACCGGAGTGCGCCGCCCTCCTTATCCGGTTCGGCGATCTCCGTCTCGAACGCGACGACTCCCTCGAGTCCGGGTACGAAGTCGGACATCAGGCGGCTCCTCGTGAGGTAAGCGACAGACGGTGTGCTGTGGGGTGGGGCGTACGGACCATGTGTCAGTCAGCTGGCGAAGCGGGCGGCCGTCCAGAGGATCCACGGTCGTCTGCGGCGACTCGCGGTCCTGGCCGGCTGCACCTGTGATGCCCCGTACGGTCGGCGGTCACCCAACCGCGACGGCACGGAAACGATATCTCCGAGTGCCAGGGTTGGGGAGGGGTCGCGGCACTCAGTGCCATGCAGTGACGAAGGACACCGTCCGTACGGCAAGATGACCGGGTGACCGACCGCGACGACGTCCCCTTCGATCTGGCCTCGATGCGCAAGCAGTACCGGGCGGAGGGCCTCTCCGAGAACGAGCTGGCCGCCACGCCCGTCGAGCAGTTCGCGCGCTGGTTCAAACAGGCCGCGACGGACGGCGGGCTCTTCGAACCGAACGCCATGATCGTCTCGACCGCCGACGCCGAGGGCCGGCCCAGCTCCCGTACGGTCCTGCTGAAGCACTTCGACGAGCAGGGCTTCGTCTTCTACACCAACTACGACTCCCGCAAGGCCCGCGACCTGGCGGCGAACCCGTACGTCTCCCTGCTGTTCCCCTGGCATCCCATGGCCCGCCAGGTCATCGTCTCGGGCGTCGCGCGGCGCACCGGCCGGGACGAGACGGCCGCCTACTTCCGCACCCGCCCGCACGGCTCGCAGCTCGGGGCGTGGGCCAGCGCCCAGTCCTCGGTGATCTCCACCCGGGCCGACATCGACGGCGCCTACGCCGAACTGGCGGCCCGCTACCCGGAGGGCGAGCAGGTGCCCGTGCCGCCGCACTGGGGCGGCTTCCGGGTGGCGCCGCAGACGGTGGAGTTCTGGCAGGGCCGCGAGAACCGGCTGCACGACCGGCTCAGGTACGTGGAACAGCCGGACGGCAGCTGGCGGGTGGAGCGGCTCAGCCCCTGAGGCGACGCCCGCCCCCGCGCTTCAGAGGTCTCCCACACGAACGCCGTCCGGTGGCCCTCCAGCAGAGCCGAAAAGCGGGTGCGGAAGCGCTCCGTGAGGTCGGGCCAGTTCCAGAACTCGAGCGCCAGGTGCCCGAAGGCCAGGGGCGCCTCGTCCCACTGCCAGTCGGGGACGGCGACGGCCGTGGCGCAGGCGGGGCAGGCCGGGGACGCGGCACCGTCGTCGTGCCAGGTCCGCAGGGCGGCGGAGAAGCGGGACCAGGTCTCCTCGTCCAGGGGCGTGGCGGCGGCGCAGTGCGGGCACACGGCCGCGCCGGGCAGGTCCGCGCCGCTGGTGAAGCCCGTACGGCGGGTGTGGACGGCGAGGCCGTCCCAGGGGTCGTGGTCCCAGTCGTCCGTCACGGCCCGCTCCCAGTGGGGGCCGGGCGGATGCCCGAGGGACGGCCCGGGGACGCACCGCGTGCGCTCGGCGAGGACGACGCCCTCCGCCGTGAGCCACTCCACGGCCCGACGGGCGAGGGGCTCGGCGTCCGGCGGCGTCGCGTCGAGGTCGACGATCGTTTGGAAGCGGTCCCCCACGCTCAGCCCAGAGCCTCGTCCAGCAGTCGCGCCCACTGGGCGACCACCCGTTCGCGGCGGGCCGCGTCGTCGGTGAGGAGGTTGGCGAGGCCCAGGCCGCGGGCCATGTCGAGCAGGCCCTGGACCGTCTCGCGCACGCCGGGGACGGATTCGTCGGCGGCGAGGAGGTCGACGGCTATGCGGTGGGTCTCGCGGCCGACGCGGGATTCCAGCTCGGTGACGCGGGGGCGGAGCTGCTCCTCGTCGGAGGCGGCGACCCACAGGTGCAGGGCGGCGCGGAACAGCGGGCCGGTGTAGAGGTCGACCAGGGCGGCCACGACGGCGTGCCGGTCCCCGTGCGCGCCCTCGGGGAAGAGGGCGCGCAGGGCGGTGGAGCGTTCCTCGGCGACGTACTCCACGGCCGCCGTGAAGAGGTCCTCGCGGGTCGGGAAGTGGTGCTGGGCGGCGCCGCGGGAGACGCCGGCCCGTTCGGCGACGACGGAGACGGTGGAACCGGCCCAGCCGTGCTCGGCGAGGCAGGCCACGGCCGCTTCCAGGAGCCGCTGCCGGGTGACCCGGCTGCGGTCCTGCTTGGGGACTCTCTCCGCACGGTCGGCCGTGCTCACACCACCCATGCCGGATCCCGTCGTTCGAGGAAGGCCGTCATCCCCTCGCGTGCCTGCGGGGAGGCGAACAGCCGGGCCGAGAGCGCGGTCAGGTCGGCCGCGTCCCGGTCGAAGGCTTCCAGCACCCTAGCCGTGAGCAGCCGTTTCGTCTCGGCCAGGGCGTCGGGGGCGGCTTTGCGCAGACCGTCGAGGACCGGGGCAAGGGCGGCGTCGACATCGTCGGCGTGGGCGGTGAGCAGGCCCGCCGCGGTCGCCTCCGCGGCGTCGAAGCGCTCGCCGGTGAGGTAGTGGCGGGACAGGGCGCGCGGGTTCGTGCGGGGCAGCAGCGGCAGGGAGATGACCGCGGGGGCGACACCGATACGGACCTCCGTGAAGGCGAAGGTGGCCGTGGTGGAGGCGACCGCGATGTCGCAGGCCGCCAGCAGGCCGAGGCCGCCCGCGCGGACGTGACCGGTGACCCGGGCGACGACCGGTTTGGGCAGTTCGACGATCCGGCGCAGCAGGGCGACCAGCGCCTCGGGGGCGGGCGGGTCCTTGAGGTCGGCGCCGGCGCTGAAGGTGGTGCCGGTGTGGGTGAGCACGACCGCGCGGACGCCGGTGTCCTCGCCGGCGTCCGCGAGCGCGTCGGCCAGTTCGCCGACCAGGGCCGCCGACAGGGCGTTGCGGTGCTCCGGCGCGTCGAGCGCGAGGGTCTCGACGGCCCGGGCGCGGGTGCGGGCGATCAGGGTCATGCGCTCTCCCGGAGCTGTCGGCGGAGGATCTTTCCGGAGGCCGCCCGGGGGACGCCGTCGATGAAAGTGACCCGGCGTATCCGCTTGTAGGGGGCCACGCGTTCGGCGACGTACGTCATGATCTCCCCGGCGGAGAGAGCGGCGGCGGCCGGCTGGCGGACGACGTGGGCGTGCGGGACCTCGTTGCCGTCGTCGTCGTGGCTGCCGATGACGGCGGCGTCGGCGATCCCGGGGTGGGTGAGCAGGAGCGCCTCCAGTTCGGCCGGGGCGACCTGGAAGCCCTTGTACTTGATCAGTTCCTTCACCCGGTCGACGACGAACAGCCAGCCTCCCCCACCGTCGACGTGGCCGACGTCCCCGGTGTGCAGCCAGCCGTCGGTGTCGATCATCGCGGCGGTGGCGTCGGGGCGGCCGAGGTAGCCCTTCATGATCTGGGGGCCGCGGATGAGGATCTCGCCCGACTCGCCCGCGGGCAGGTCCCTGGCCGGGTCGTCGAGGGAGACGATGCGCATCTCGGTGCCGGCGACGAGCTTGCCGACGGTGCCGGGCGGGGCGTCGCGCATGGCGTCCAGGGGGACCACGTGGGTGCCCGGCGAGAGTTCGGTCATGCCGTAGGCCTGGCCGACGGGCGGCAGACCGAGGCGGGCGGAGCAGGCGGCGGCGAGCCGGGCGTCCAGGGGCGCGGCGGCGCTGACGATGTACTTCAGGGACGACAGGTCGTACCGGGTGACGGCCGGGTGCTTGGCGAGGGCCAGGACGATGGGCGGGGCCACGTAGAGGGCGGTGATGCGGTGGTTCTGGATCGCCGCGAGGAACTGCTCCAGGTCGAAGCGGGGCAGGACGACGACGGTGGCGCCCTGGCGCAGCGGGGCGTTCATCAGGGCCGTGAGGCCGTAGATGTGGAAGAAGGGCAGCACCGCCAGGACGCGGTCGCCCGGGCCGGCCGGGATGGCCGGGTGGAGCTGGGCGAGGTTGGTGGCGATCTGCCGGTGGGTGAGCATCACGCCCTTGGGCGTGCCGGTGGTGCCGGAGGAGTACGGCAGGGCGGCCACGTCCTCGGCGGGGTCGATGGCGACGTCGGGCTCGGGGGCGGTGGTGCCCAGCATGTCGATCAGGGAGCGGTGGCCGGTCGCGCTGTCGCACACGAAGATCTCGCGTACGCCGCCCGCGAGTTCGGCGGCCCGGCGGGCGATGTCCAGCAGCGGTGAGACGGTGATGATCCAGCGAGCGGCGCAGTCGGTGAGCTGCTTGGCGAACTCCTGGGCGGTGGCGAGCGGGTGCACGGTGGTGACGGTGGCGCCCGCGCGCGTGGCGGCGTAGAACGCGGTCGGGAAGGCGACGGTGTTGGGGCTGTGCAGGGCGAGGACGTCGCCCTTGCGGACCCCGGCCTCGGCGAGGGCGGCGGCGACGCGCCGGTGGAACCGGTCCACCTGCTCGTACGAGAGGGTGGTGCCGTCGGTGCCGTCGATCAGGGCCGGGATGTCGCCGAACTCGGCGGCCCGGGCCAGCACGGCGTCGTGGATGGGGAGGTCGACGGGCGGGACGTCTGCGTACTCGCTGCGGAACATGGCTGGTTCCTCCTCGCGGCGCGGGTCGTCTCAGTACGACTTGGGCAGGCCCAGGGTCTGGTGCGAGACGTAGTTGAGAATCATCTCCCGGCTCACCGGCGCGATACGAGCCACGCGCGCTGCCGTTATCAGCCGCGCCAGGCCGTACTCGCGGGTCAGGCCGTTGCCGCCGAGGGTGTGCACAGCCTGGTCGACGGCCTTCACACAGGCCTCCCCGGCCGCGTACTTGGCCATGTTGGCGGCTTCCCCGGCGCCCACGTCGTCCCCGGCGTCGTAGAGGGCGGCGGCCTTCTGCATCATCAGGCGGGCCAGTTCGAGGTCGATGTGCGCCTGGGCGAGGGGGTGGGCGATGGCCTGGTGGGCGCCGATGGGGGCGTTTCAGACGGTGCGGTCGCGGGCGTACGCGACGGCCTTGCCGAGGGCGTACCGGCCCATGCCGATCGCGAAGGCGGCCGTCATGATCCGCTCGGGGTTGAGGCCGGCGAACAGCTGGAGCAGACCGGCGTCCTCGTCGCCGACGAGCGCGTCGGCGGGCAGCCGTACGTCGTCCAGGACCAGCTCGAACTGCTTCTCGGCGGCGTCGAGTTCCATGTCGATGGGGCGGCGCGTGAAGCCGGGGGTCTCGCGCGCCACGATGAACAGGCAGGGCTTGAGGCGGCCGGTGCGGGCGTCCTCGGTGCGGCCGACGATCAGGGTGGCGTCCGCGATGTCGACGCCGGAGACGAAGACCTTGCGGCCGGTGAGGATCCAGCCTCCGGTGTCCCGGTCGCGGCGGGCGGTGGTGGTGATGCGGTGGGAGTTGGAGCCGGCGTCGGGTTCGGTGATGCCGAAGGCCATGAGACGGGTGCCGTCGGACAGGCCGGGCAGCCACTCCCGCTTCTGGGCATCGGTGCCGAAGCGGGCTATGACCGTGCCGCAGATGGCCGGCGAGACCACCAGCATGAGGAGGGGGCAGCCGGCGGCGCCCAGTTCCTCCAGGACGATGGAGAGTTCGGAGATTCCTCCCCCGCCGCCTGCGTACTCCTCGGGGAGGTTGACTCCGAGGTATCCGAGCTTGCCCGCGTCTGACCAGAGTTGGGTGGGGTCGCTTCCCGGGCCGTGGCGCTTGCCGAGGGCGGCGACGGCTTCTCGGAGCGCCTCGTGGGCTTCGGTGGCCATGGGGAGTCCTTTCGGTGCGGTCCGGATGTGGCTTGTCGCGCAGTTCCCCGCGCCCCTAACAGGCTTCCTTCACCACAGCCAGCAGCGCGCCCGGCTCGACCTGTTGCCCCGGTGCGACGCACAGGCCGGTCAGCGTTCCCGTCACCGGTGCGGTGATCTTGTGCTGCATCTTCATCGCCTCCAGCCAGAGCAGGGGCTCGCCGGCCTTCACCTGTGCTCCCGCCGTGAGGCCGTCGGCGACGCGGACGACCGTGCCCGGCATGGGGGCCAGGAGGGAGCCGGGGGCGTGCCGGGTGGTGGGGTCGGGGAAGCGGGGCAGGGCGGTGAGGGCGGTGGTGCCGACGTAGACCCGGTCGCCGTGGCGGGAGACCTCGAACCGGCGCCGTACGCCGTCCACTTCGAGGATCACCAGCCGCGCGTCGGCGTGCACCACGCGCACCCCGTCCGCCTCCAGGCCGTGCCGGGTGTGCCGGTAGCGGACCTCGTGTTCCTCGCCCGCCATCAGGTAGCGCTTGGTCTGCGGCTGTGAGGGGACGTTGCGCCAGCCGCCGAAGCCGGGGCGGGAGCGGGCGCCTGCGTCGGCGAGGGCGGCGGCCAGGGGGGCGTGCGGGTCGGGGGCCGGCTCGGTCAGTGCCGCGAGGTGGCGGTCGTAGAAGCCGGTGTCCATGCGGGCGGCGGTGAACTCCGGGTGGCGCAGGGAGCGGACCAGCAGGTCGCGGTTGGTGACGGGGCCGTGGATCGCCGCCCGTTCCAGGGCGGAGGCCAGTTTGCGCACGGCCTCCGCGCGGGTGGGCGCGTGGGCGACGGCCTTGGCGAGCATGGGGTCGTAGTGGACGCCGATCGTGTCGCCGTCCGTGTAGCCGGTGTCCAGGCGGACCGAGTCGGGGACCGCCAGGCGGTGCAGGGTGCCCGTCTGCGGGGACCAGTCGCGGGCGGGGTCCTCGGCGTACAGCCGGGCCTCCACGGCGTGGCCCCGCGCGCGGGGCGGCTCGGGGTCGAGGCGGTGGCCCTCGGCGACACGGATCTGCTCCGCGACCAGGTCGATGCCGAACACGGCCTCGGTCACCGGGTGTTCGACCTGCAGGCGGGTGTTCATCTCCAGGAAGTGCGCCGTGCCGTCGGCGACGAGGAACTCGACCGTGCCGGCGCCGACGTAGTCGACCGCCCGGGCGGCCCGTACGGCCAGGGCGCGCACCTGGGCGTCGAGTTCGGCGGGCAGGCCCGGGGCGGGCGCCTCCTCGATCACCTTCTGGTGGCGGCGCTGCAGGGAGCAGTCGCGGGTGCCGAGCGCCCAGACGGTGCCGTGGGTGTCGGCGAGGATCTGCACCTCGACGTGGCGGCCGCGCTCCACGTACGGCTCGACGAAGACCTCGCCGTCGCCGAAGGCGCTCACCGCTTCCGCGCGCGCGGCGGCCAGTTCGGCGTCCAGGTCCGCCAGGCGCCGTACGACGCGCATGCCGCGGCCGCCGCCGCCCGCCGCGGCCTTCACCAGCACCGGCAGGTCGGCCTCGGTGACCTCGGTGAGCGGCTCGATGCCCAAGAGCTGCTTGGCGCGCGTCTTGGACGCCATCGCCTCGATGGCCTCCGGGGGCGGGCCGATCCAGGTCAGGCCCGCGTCCAGGACGGCCCGGGCGCAGTCCGCGTTCTCGGAGAGGAAGCCGTAGCCGGGGTGCACGGCGTCCGCGCCGGCCGCGACGGCGGCCTTCACGATGAGGTCGCCGCGCAGGTAGGTGTCCGCGGGTGCCTCCCCCGGAAGCCGGACGCTCGCGTCGGCCACGCGCGCGTGCAGGGCGTTCGCGTCGGCGTCCGAGTGCACGGCGACCGTGCGGATGCCCAGTTCGCGGCAGGTGCGGAAGACCCGGCAGGCGATCTCGCCCCGGTTGGCGACCAGCACAGAAGTGATCACTGAGGGTTCCTCACATCCGGAAGACGCCGAAGCCGCCGCGTGCGCCCTCGTAGGGGGCGGTGTGGATCGCGGACAGGCACAGGCCGAGAACGGTGCGGGTGTCGCGCGGGTCGATGACGCCGTCGTCGTAGAGCCGCCCGGACAGGAACATCGGCAGCGACTCGGACTCGATCTGCTGCTCGACCATGGCGCGCAGCGCCGCGTCGGCCTCCTCGTCGTACGGCTGTCCCTTGGCCGCGGCGGACTGGCGGGCGACGATCGACAGCACGCCCGCGAGCTGCTGCGGGCCCATGACGGCCGACTTGGCGCTGGGCCAGGCGAAGAGGAAGCGGGGGTCGTAGGCGCGGCCGCACATGCCGTAGTGGCCGGCCCCGTAGGAGGCGCCCATGAGGACCGACAGGTGGGGGACGCGGCTGTTGCTGACGGCGTTGATCATCATCGCGCCGTGCTTGATGATGCCGCCCTGCTCGTACTCCTTGCCGACCATGTAGCCGGTGGTGTTGTGCAGGAAGACCAGCGGGATGTCGCGCTGGTTGGCGAGCTGGATGAACTGGGCGGCCTTCTGCGACTCCTCGCTGAACAGCACCCCCCGGGCGTTGGCGAGGATGCCGACCGGATAGCCGTGCAGGGCGGCCCAGCCGGTGACCAGGCTCGTCCCGTACAGCGGCTTGAACTCGTCGAAGTCGGAGGCGTCGACGACGCGGGCGACGACCTCGCGCGGGTCGAAAGGGCTCTTCAGATCGCCGGGGACGATGCCGAGGAGCTCGTCGGCGTCGTACTCGGGCGGCTCGGCCGGGCCCGGATCGCCGTACGCCTTGCGGTGGTTGAGGCGGGCGACCACGCGCCGGGCCTGCCGCAGCGCGTCGTGCTCGTCGACGGCGAAGTAGTCGGCGAGGCCCGAGGTGCGCGCGTGCATCTCGGCGCCGCCCAGGGACTCGTCGTCGCTCTCCTCGCCGGTCGCCATCTTCACCAGCGGCGGGCCGCCGAGGAACACCTTTGCCCGCTCCTTGACCATGATCACGTGGTCGGACATGCCGGGGACGTAGGCGCCGCCCGCGGTGGAGTTGCCGAAGACGACCGCGACGGTCGGGATGCCGGCGGCGGACAGCCGGGTGAGGTCCCGGAAGACGGCGCCCCCGGGGATGAAGATCTCCTTCTGGGAGGGCAGGTCGGCGCCGCCGGACTCCACCAGGCTGATGCACGGCAGCCGGTTGGCGAGGGCGATGTCGTTGGCGCGCAGGGCCTTCTTCAAGGACCAGGGGTTGCTCGCTCCGCCGCGCACGGTCGGGTCGTTGGCGGTGATCAGGCACTCGACGCCCTCGACGACCCCGATGCCGGTGACCAGGGACGCGCCGACGGTGTGGTCGCTGCCCCAGGCGGCCAGCGGGGACAGCTCAAGGAAGGGCGTGTCGGGGTCGAGGAGCAGCTCGACGCGTTCGCGGGCGAGGAGTTTGCCGCGCGCCCGGTGCCGCGCGACGTACTTCTCGCCACCGCCCGCGAGGGCCTTTGCGTGCTCGGCGTCGACCTCGGCGAGCCTGGCGAGCATCGCCTCGCGGTTGGCCCGGAAGTCGGGGCCGGTGGTGTCGAGCGCGGAGGTCAGGACGGTCACAGCAGGGCCTCCGGGAGGTCGAGGTGGCGGGAGCGCAGCCATTCGCCGAGCGCCTTGGCCTGCGGGTCGAAGCGGTGCTGGGCGGCGACGCCCTGGCCGAGGATCCCCTCGACCACGAAGTTCAGGGCGCGCAGGCGGGGCAGCACGTGCCGGGTCACCTTCAGCGAGCGGCTCTCGGGGATCAGCTCCCGGAACCGCTCGACGGTCAGTTCGTGCGCCAGCCACCGCCAGGCGTCGTCCGTGCGGGTCCAGACGCCGACGTTGGCGTTGCCGCCCTTGTCGCCGCTGCGGGCCCCCGCGACCAGCCCGAGCGGGGCCCTGCGGCACGGCCCGGGCGGCAGCGGCTCCGGCAGGGGCGGCTCCGGGACGTCGTCGAGCACCCGGGTGTCGTGGGGTGGGGGCACCGGGACCCGGCGTCCGTCGTGGAGGACGGCCACATGGTCGACGACACCATGGGGGACGTACACAGCCTCGAACACCCCATAGGGCGCGCCCTTTCCTGGTGGTGCCAGCACATGGAAGCCGGGGTAGCTCGCCAGCGCCAGCTCCACCGCGGCCCCGCTCAGCGCCCGCCCCACGGCCCGCTGGTCCGGGTCCCGTACGACGAGCCGCAGCAGCGCGCTGGCGCTCTCCTCGGTATCGGCGTCGGGCCGGTCGGTGCGGGACAACTCCCACCGCACCTCGGCGACCTCGCGCAGGACCGGCTCCATCTGGTCCCGCACGAGGGCGGCCTTGGCCTCGACGTCGAGACCGGTGAGCACGAAGACGACCTCGTTGCGGAAGCCGCCGAGCCGGTTGAGCCCGGCCTTGAGGGTGGGCGGGGGCGCCTCCCCGCGCACGCCCTCGATCCGCACCCGGTCCGGCCCGTCCTGGACGAGCCGCACGGTGTCCAGCCGGGCGGTGACGTCCGGCCCGGCGTACCGGGCACCGGTCGTCTCGTAGAGCAACTGTGCGGTGACCGTGCCGACGTCGACGAAACCGCCGGTTCCGGGGTGCTTGGTGATCACGCAGCTCCCGTCGTCGTGCAGCTCGGCGAGCGGGAAGCCGGGGCGGCGGGCGTCGCCGTCCCGGAAGAAGGCGTAGTTGCCGCCGGTGGCCTGCGCCCCGCACTCCAGGACGTGCCCGGCGACGACGGCCCCCGCGAGCCGGTCGTGGTCCGCCGGTGTCCAGCCGAAGTGGGCGGTGGCGGGGCCGGTGACCAGGGCCGCGTCCGTCACGCGCCCGGTCACCACGAGGTCGGCGCCCGCGCGCAGACAGGCCGCGATGCCGAAGCCGCCGAGGTAGGCGTGGGCGGCGAGGCTCCCGGGGTGGGCGGCGGTGAGGTCGTCGCCCTCGACATGGGCGACCCGCAGGGGGATGCCGAGCCGGTCCGCCAACACCCGTACGGCGTCGGCGAGTCCGGCCGGGTTGAGCCCGCCCGCGTTGGTGACGATCCGGACGCCGCGCTCGTGGGCGAGGCCGAGGCACTCCTCCAGCTGCCGCAGGAAGGTGCGGGCGTATCCGGCGCCCGGGTCCCTGAGCCGGTCCCGGCCGAGGATGAGCATGGTCAGCTCGGCGAGGTAGTCGCCGGTGAGGACGTCGAGTTCGCCGCCGGTGAGCATCTCGCGCATGGCGTCGAAACGGTCGCCGTAGAAGCCGGAGGCGTTGCCGATGCGCAGGGGGCGCACGCGGTGGCCCTCCGCGCCCGTGGGAGAGGTCGGTATGCCCGCCGTTCCGCCGCGCGAGGTCGTCACGGGGCGGCTCCCCTCCGCGGGCGGCCGCTTCCCGGCGGTCCCGCGAAGGCCTGCGCGATGTCCAGCCAGCGGTCGGCGTCGGGGCCGTCGGCGCGCAGGGCCAGGTCGTCGCGGTGGGCGCGCTGGGTGACCAGGAGGCAGAAGTCGACGGCGGGACCGGTGACGCGCTGCCCGGCGTCGTCGGGGCCGTACGTCCACACGGCACCGGAGGGCGCCCGGAGTTCGACGCGGAAGGGGTCGCCGGGCGGAGTCAGCCCGTGCACGCCGAAGGCGAAGTCGCGGGTGCGCACCCCGAGCCAGGCCACATGCCGTAGCCGGTCGGTGGGTGGGCGCACCACAGCCAGGGCGTCGGCGACGTCCTGCCCGTGGGCCCAGGTCTCCATGAGGCGGGCCGTGGCCATGGACGCGGCCGACATGGGTGGCCCGTACCAGGGGAAGCGCGCCTTGGGCGGTGCGGCGCGCAGGGCCTCCTCCAGCGCCGTGCGGCCCTCGCGCCAGCGGGCGAGCAGGACGTCGGGCGGGAGTGCGGCGCCCTCCTCGGCACCCTCGTCGACGAAGGAGTCCGGCGCCGCGAGGGCCTTCTCGACCAGGACGTGGAAGCCGTCGGCGTCCGTGACCGCGAGCAGGGCCGAGCGGTCGGTCCAGGCCAGGTGGGCGATCTGGTGGGCCACGGTCCAGCCGGGCGCGGGAGTCGGCAGCGCCCAGCGTCGCGCGTCCGCACCGGCCACGAGGCGGTCGAGTTCCTCGCTCTCCTCGCGCAGATCGTCGAGCACGGACGTCGAATCGGACACGGTGCGCTCCCCTCGGGGCACGGCGTTGTGCGGGGCGGTGCGGCGTGCTGAGGAGCATGGCAGCGAGCCTGGAAACAATCAAGCGTGCTTGCATGAAAATATGCCCGGCCCGGGCGAACGGCGACACGGAGAACGCCAGGGAACGTGAGCCGCCCGCGACCGAGGGCGTGAACCGCCGCGGTCGGGGGATGTCAGGCGCCGCGGCCGTGGGACGTCAGCCGCCGCAGCCGGAGGGCAAGGCGCCCGCCGCCGGAAACCTCAGCCGCCACGGGGACGTCAGCCGCCACGGCCAGGGGAACCTCAGCCACCGCAGCCGGAGGGCAAGGCGCCCGCCGCCGGGAACCTCAGCCGCCACGGCCAGGGGACGTCAGCCACAGCAGCCGAGGGACGCGAACCGCCCGCGGCCGGGGAACCTCAGCCGCCACAGGCGAGGGAGGTGAGCCGCCCGCGGCCAGGGGACGTCAGCCGCCACGGCTGGGAAGGTCAGCGCACCACTCCCGGGAATCTCAGTCGCCCCGGTAGGAGGCGACCAGCCGGGCCAGGTGGCGGCCCGCCACCTCCAGCGGTGTCGCGCTGCGGGCGACCTGGGCGGCCAGTTCCGCGCCCTCCAGGGTCGCGATCACCGTGTGCGCCAGCTCCCCGGCGTCGCTCTCGGCGAAGCCGGCCGCGACCAGCCTCTCGGCGACCACCTTCCGCCAGCGCGCGAACGCCTCCGCCGCCGCCTGCTGGATGCCGGGCGCGCCGGCCGCCGTGCCCACGGCGGTGGAGGTGACCGGGCAGCCGTCGAGCCAGTCGGAGTCGCGCAGCCCCTCGGCCAGGGAGGCGGTGAGGGCGAGCAGGGCCCGCTCGGGGTCCGGTTCCGCGTCGAGCGTCTCGCGCAGCAGCTCGGTGAACTCCTCGTCGCCGAGCCGTACGGCCGCCGCGCCGAGCTCCTGCTTGCCGCCGGGGAAGAAGTGGTAGACGGACCCGAGCGTCGCCCCGGCCTCGCGGGAGATCTGCTTGATGCCCGTGCCCTCGTAGCCCTGGCGCTGCATCAGGCGGGAGGCCGTACGGACGATCCGCTCGCGGGTGCCGGCGGTTCCGAGGTCGTGCGGGTCCTTGGTCTTCACGCAGCCACTCTAGCGAGCTAGAGCGATCGCTCTAGCGACTGTGCTAGGTTCCTCTCTGGATAGAGCGTTCGTTCTAGTCTTCTGATCGGCGCTCGCTTCCGTCGCCGTATCCGTGAGCAGAGGGGGATCTCGTGAGCACGTCCGTCACCGTCATCGGCCTCGGCCCCATGGGCCGCGCCATGGCCGGCGCCTACCTGGACGCCGGTTACCGCGTCACCGTCTGGAACCGCACCGCGAGCCGCGCCGACGAGCTGGTCGCGCGGGGCGCGGTGCGGGCCGCCACCGTCGAGGAGGCGCTGGCGGCCAACGAGGTGGTGGTGCTGAGCCTCACCGACTACGCCGCCATGTACGCCGTCCTGGAGCCCGCCGCCCCGGCCCTGCGCGGCCGTGTCCTGGTCAACCTCAGCTCGGACACCCCGGAGCGGGCCCGCGAGGGAGCCGCCTGGGCCGCCAAGCACGGGGCGCGCCATCTCACCGGCGGGGTGCAGACACCGCCCTCCGGCATCGGCTCGGCGGAGTCCGACACCTTCTACAGCGGCCCCCGGGAGCTCTTCGACGCCTGCGAGGAAACGCTCAAGGTCCTCACGGGCACCGACTACCGGGGCGAGGACCCGGGCCTGGCCGCGCTGTACTACCAGCTCCAGATGGACCTCTTCTGGACCTCCCTGACCGCCTGGCTGCACACCCTGGCCGTGGCGGACGCCAACGGCATCAGCGCCTCGCAGTTCGCTCCGTACGCGGCGCGGACCCTGGGCGGGATGGACCAGTTCCTCGACTTCTACACGCCCCGGATCGAGGCGGGGCGGCACACGGGTGACGTCGAGCGGATCTCGATGGCCGTGGCGAGCATGGACCACGTCGTGCGCACCACGCGGGACTCGGGCGTGGACCCGGCGCTGCCCGCGGCGGTGCGGGAGGCGTTCCGCCGGGGGGCGGCCGAGGGGTACGAGGAGGACAGCCTGACCCGGCTGTTCGAGGTGTTCGGGCGGGGCGCGGCGGCCTGAACACGACGGAGGGCGCCCCGCTGCGGCGGGGCGCCCTCGGTCAGGTACGCGGGAAGGTCAGAGCTTCTCGATCACGTAGTCGACGCACTTGGTGAGCGCCTCGACGTCCGCCGGGTCGATCGCCGGGAACATCGCGACACGCAGCTGGTTGCGGCCGAGCTTGCGGTAGGGCTCGGTGTCGACGATGCCGTTGGCGCGCAGCACCTTCGCGACGGCGGCGGCGTCGACCTCGTCCGTGAAGTCGATCGTGCCGATGACCTGCGAGCGCTTGGCCGGGTCGGTGACGAACGGGTTCGCGAACTTCACGTCCTCGGCCCAGCCGTACAGCGTTCGCGCGGAGGTGGCCGTGCGGCGCACCGACCAGTCCAGGCCGCCCTGGCCGTTGATCCACTCCAGCTGCTGGTTCAGCAGGAAGAGGGTGGCGAGGGCCGGGGTGTTGTACGTCTGGTTCTTGCGCGAGTTGTCGATCGCCGTGGGCAGCGAGAAGAACTCCGGGACGTGACGGCCGGACGCGTGGATCCGCTCGGCGCGCTCGATGGCGGCCGGGGAGAACACGCCGATCCACAGGCCGCCGTCGGAGGCGAAGGACTTCTGCGGGGCGAAGTAGTAGACGTCCGTCTCGCTGATGTCGACGGGCAGGCCGCCGGCGCCGGAGGTGGCGTCCACGAGCACCAGGGCGCCCTCGTCGGCGCCTTCCACGCGCTTGATCGGCATGGCGACACCGGTGGAGGTCTCGTTGTGGGTGAACGCGTAGACGTCCACGCCCGCCGCGGCGACCGGCTCGGGGTGGGTGCCCGGGTCGGCGGAGACGACGTCCGGCTCGGCCAGCCAGGGGGCGAGCTTGGCGGCCTTGGCGAACTTGGAGGAGAACTCGCCGAAGCTCAGGTGCTGCGACTTGTTCTCGATCAGGCCGTGCGTCGCGATGTCCCAGAACGCGGTGGACCCGCCGTTGCCGAGGACCACCTCGTAGCCGTCCGGGAGCCGGAACAGCTCGCTGATGCCCTCGCGGACCTGGCCGACCAGGTTCTTGACGGGAGCCTGCCGGTGGGAGGTGCCCATGAGGGAGGTGCCGGTCGCGGCGAGGGCGTCCAGCGCCTCCGTCCGCACCTTGGAGGGACCCGCGCCGAAACGTCCGTCCGCGGGCTTGATGTCAGAGGGAATCCGGATCTCAGCCACGGAGGGGAGCGTAGCCGTTCACAGAAACGTGGGCGAAACGTCGTCCGTCGGGTGAGACGGGATGTGGACGTCGGCGTTCTGGCCCGCCGGACGCGGGGTCGTCACTGTCAGTGCTCGCGTGCATGCTGGAGGCATGACGGATCTTCCGCACGGCACGGAGCTGACGGCCAGGGATCTCGCGGCCCTGGAGGGCGAGTTGCGCGCGGCCGTCCGGGGTGACGTCGGCTTCGGCGCCCTGGACCGGGCGCTGGTCACCATGGACGCGTCGAACTACCGCCGCGTGCCGTACGGGGTGGTGGCGCCGGGGGACGCCGACGACGTGGCGGCCGTGCTGGAGGTGTGCCGCGTGCGGGGCGTGCCGGTGGTGCCGCGGGGCGGCGGCACGTCCATCGCCGGGCAGGCGACGGGCACGGGCGTCGTGCTGGACTTCACGCGGTACATGAACCGGGTGGTCGCCCTGGATCCCCAGGCGCGCACGGCCGTCGTGCAGCCGGGTCTGGTGCTCGACCGGCTCCAGGAGGCCGCCGCCCCGCACGGGCTGCGCTTCGGCCCGGACCCGTCCACGCACAGCAGGTGCACGCTCGGCGGCATGATCGGCAACAACTCGTGCGGCTCGCACTCGGTGGCGTGGGGGACGACCGCGGACAGCGTGCGGGAGCTGGACGTGGTGACGGCGCGCGGCCGGCGGCTGCGGCTCGGGCGGGACTGGGCCGGGGCGCCCGACGGCCTGCGGGCGCTCACGGAGGGCGAACTGGCCCGGCTGCGCACGGGGTTCCCCGACCTGCCCCGCCGCATCTCCGGTTACGCGCTGGACGCCCTGCTGCCCGAGCGGGGCGCCGACGTGGCCCGCTCCTTCTGCGGCTCCGAGGGCACACTGGGCGTGCTGACGGAGGCGGTCGTACAGCTGGTGGAGGCGCCACGCGCGCGTGCGCTGGCCGTGCTGGCGTACGCCGACGAGAGCGCCGCGGCGGAGGCCGCCGCCGGGTTGCTGCCGTTCGGGCCGCTGACCGTGGAGGGCATGGCGGCGGACCTGGTGCCGTCGGCCGCGGACCTGCCCCGGGGCGGGGCCTGGCTGTTCGTGGAGACGGGCGGGGAGTCGACGGCGGAGGCAGGCGCGCGTGCGGAGGCGATCGTGCGGGCCGCCGACGTCCTGGACGCCCTCGTGGTCACGGACGCGGCGGGGCAGCGCGCGCTGTGGCGGATCCGGGAGGACGCGAGCGGGACGGCGACGCGGATGCCCGACGGGACCGAGGCCTGGCCGGGGTGGGAGGACTGCGCCGTGCCGCCCGCCCGGCTCGGCGCGTACCTGCGGGACTTCCGGGCGCTGATGGCGGCCCACGGACTGCGCGGCACGCCGTACGGGCACTTCGGGGACGGCTGCGTCCACGTCCGGATCGACTTCGACCTCCTCACCGAGGCCGGGGTCGCCCGCTTCCGCCGCTTCTCCCAGGAGCTGGCGGAGCTGGTGGTGGCGCACGGGGGTTCGCTGTCCGGGGAGCACGGGGACGGGCAGGCGCGGGCGGAGCTGCTGCCGCGGATGTACGGCCCGGAGCTGGTGGGACTCTTCGAGCGGGTGAAGGCCGTGTGGGACCCGGACGATCTCCTCAACCCCGGGATGCTCGTCCGGCCCGCGCCCCTGGACTCGGGCCTGCGCTTCTCCGTCCTGCCCCGCGAGCCGGTCGACGTCGCCTTCGGCTACCCCGCCGACGGCGGCGACTTCACGGCGGCGGTGCGGCGCTGCGTGGGGGTCGCCAAGTGCCGTACGGCGTCGGTGTCCGGGTCCTCGGTGATGTGCCCGTCCTTCCGGGCGACCGGCGCCGAGGAGCACTCCACGCGCGGGCGGGCCCGGCTGCTGCACGAGATGCTCGCCGGCGAGGTGGTCACGGACGGCTGGCGCTCGGCCGAGGTCCGGGACGCGCTCGACCTGTGCCTTTCCTGCAAGGGCTGCCGGTCGGACTGCCCGGTCGGGGTCGACATGGCCACGTACAAGGCGGAGTTCCTGCACCACCACTACGCCGGCCGGCGCCGCCCCGCCGCGCACTACGCGATGGGGTGGCTGCCGGTGTGGCTGCGCGCGGTGGCGCGGACGCGGACGGCCCCACTGGTGAACGCCCTCGCGGGGACACGGCTGTTCGCCGGGCCGGTGAAGCGGCTGGCCGGGATCGCGCCCGAGCGGCGGCTTCCCCGGGTGGCGCGGCGGACGTTCAGCCGGTGGTGGGAGCGGCGGCGGGGCGGGGCGAGGGGCGGGGACGCGGCCGGGGACCTGGTCGTGCTGTGGCCCGACACCTTCACCGAGCACCTCTCCCCCGCCGTGGGGCGGGCCGCCGTGCGGGTGCTGGAGGCGGCCGGGCTGCGGGTGGCGCTGCCGCCCACCGTGCACCTGCGCAGACCGCCGGTGGGCGACGGCAGGACGGTCGCCCTCGACCCGCTGTCGCTGCTGCGCGGGCGGGGCCGGGTCTGCTGCGGGCTGACGTACGTCTCGACCGGGCAGCTCGACCGCGCACGGGCGGTCCTGCGCCGCACGCTCGACCTGATGGAACCGGTGCTGGAGACCGACGCGCCGGTCGTGGTGCTGGAGCCGAGCTGCGCGGCGGCCCTGCGCACGGACGCCCCCGAACTGCTGCACGACGACCCGCGTGCGGCCCGTCTCGCCGCGAAGGTCCTCACGTTCGCGGAGGTGCTGGAGCGGCACGCCCCGGGCTGGACGCCGCCGCGCGTGGACCGCCCGGTGACCGGCCAGACCCACTGCCACCAGCACGCGGTGCTCGGCGTCGCGGCCGACCGCCGGTTGCGCGCGGCCGCCTCGCTCTCCGGCGAGCTGAGCGGCGGCTGCTGCGGCCTGGCCGGCAACTTCGGCTTCGAGAAGGGCCACTACGAGGTGTCCGCCGCCTGCGCGGAGGAGCAGCTGCTGCCCTCGGTGCGGGACGCCCCGGAGGGCGCGGTGGTCCTGGCGGACGGCTTCTCCTGCCGCACGCAGCTGGAGCAGCTGGCCGGGGTGCGCGGGAGGCATCTGGCGGAGGTACTGGCGGAGGCGCTGGACGACTCGCCTCCCGCCGACGAACCCGCGTGAGGCACTGGACGCCCCACTCCCCCCCACGGACCCACGCGAGGCACTGGACACCCCCCTCCCACCCACGAACCCACGCGAGGCACCAGACAACCCCCCTGCACCCACGAACCCACGCGAGGCACCAGACGCCCCACCCCCACCCACGAACCCAC
>NZ_JBEOTZ010000007.1:0-193286 GCF_040303825.1 Streptomyces sp. NPDC094143 | reverse complement strand
AGGCACCAGACAACCCCCCTGCACCCACGAACCCACGCGAGGCACCAGACGCCCCACCCCCACCCACGAACCCACGCGAGGCACCAGACAACCCACTCCCACCCACGAACCCACGCGAGGCACCAGACGCCCCACCGCCACCCACGAACCCACGCGAGGCACCAGACAACCCCCCTCCCGCCCACGAACCCGCGTGAGGCGTTCGGGCCACGCTGCGGGGCGATCCGAGTGTCTGGGACCGGGGAGCGGCCGGGCCGCTCCTAGGCTCGCGGCACCAGTCCCCCGCCCGCCGAGGGCCGCTGCTCGAAGGAGCCCGCGCATGAGCGTCCGCGTCCAGCCGATCACCCGCGACGAGCATCTGGGGTTCGTCTCGGCCCGCCGCTCCGCCAGCCACACCCAGGTCCCGTCCTGGGGCGCGGTGAAGCCCGACTGGGAGGCGGAGAGCCTCGGCTGGTTCGACCCGGCCGGGCAGCTCGTCGGCGCCGGGCTGGTGTTGCTGCGCCCGCTGCCCGGGCCGCGGCTGCCCGGCCTGCGGCGGTACCTGGCGTATCTGCCCGAGGGCCCGCTGATCGACTGGCACGAGCCCGGCCTGGAACGCCTGCTGGAGCCGATGGTCGCCCACCTGCGGCGGCGGGGCGCCTTCGCCGTGCGGATGGGCCCCCCGGTCGTGGTGCGCCGTTGGAGCGCCGAGACGGTCAAGGCGGCGATCGCGGACCCGGCCGCGCGACGGCTGCGCGACGTCCGGGCGACGTCGTACGAACCGCGGGCCGGGCAGGTCGCGGACGGCCTGCGCCGCATGGGCTGGCGGCAGAGCGACGCCGGCGGGGAGGCCGGCTTCGCCGCGGGACAGCCCCGGTACGTCTTCCAGGTGCCGTTCGCCGGCCGTTCGCTGGAGGAGATCCACAACGGCCTCAACCAGCAGTGGCGGCGCAACATCAAGAAGGCGGAGAAGGCCGGGGTGAAGGTCGTGCGCGGCGACTTGGAGGACCTGCCGGCCTTCCACGAGCTGTACACCGAGACCGCCGAGCGCGACGGGTTCCTGCCGCGCCCGCTCTCCTACTTCCAGGGCATGTGGAGCGCGCTCACCGCCGAGCACCCGGACCGGATGCGGCTCTACCTCGCCCACCACGACGGCGAGGTGCTCGCCGCCGCGACGATGCTCACCGTCGGCGAGCACGTCTGGTACTCCTACGGCGCCTCCACCAGCCGCCGGCGCGAGGTCCAGCCGAGCAGCGCCGTGCAGTGGCGGATGATGACCGACGCCCATGAACTCGGCGCCGCCGTCTACGACCTGCGCGGCATCACCGACACCCTGGAGGAGTCCAGCCCGCTGCTGGGCCTGCTCCGCTTCAAGGTGGGCACCGGCGGCGAGGCCGTCGAGTACCTCGGCGAATGGGACTACCCGCTCAGCCGGCTGCTGTACAAGGCGTTCGAGCTCTACCTGTCCCGCCGCTGAGACCCCGAGGGCGCCGGGCGGGCGTCTCACGCCACGAGACAGAGGCAAAAGGGCTTCACGCACCTGACTCAGTCCATTACCCTGGACTGCGAAGTACACCGGGATGTACGCGGAGTGCACGCCGGTGTACGGACCGCCCGCATCCGCGCCGACGAGCACAGGACCGCCCGTGACCAGCCCCGACAGCGTCACCACGCCCCAGCCCGCGACCACCGCGTCGCCCGCGTCCGGCCCCGCGGCCGGCCCGGGCCGGCTGGGCTCCCTCGGCCCCGTGGGCCTCGTCCTGGCCGGCGGCATCTCGGTGCAGTTCGGCGGCGCCCTGGCAGTGACGCTGATGCCGAGGGCGGGCGCCCTGGGCGTGGTGGCGCTGCGCCTGCTCGTCGCGGCGGTCGTGCTGCTGCTGGTCTGTCGCCCCCGGCTGCGCGGCCACTCGCGCGCCGACTGGGGCACGGTCGTCGTCTTCGGCGTCACCATGGCCGCGATGAACGGCCTCTTCTACCAGGCCGTCGCCCGCATCCCACTGGGGCCCGCGGTCACCCTGGAGGTGCTCGGACCGCTCGCCCTGTCGGTCCTGGCGTCCCGCCGCGCGATCAACGTCGTCTGGGCGGCCCTCGCCCTCGCGGGCGTGTTCCTGCTCGGCGGCGGGGGGTTCAGCGGACTCGACCCCGCGGGAGCGGCCTTCGCCCTGGGCGCGGGCGCCATGTGGGCGGCGTACATCGTCTTCAGCGCCCGTACGGGCCGCCGCTTCCCGCAGGCGGACGGGCTGGCCCTGGCGATGGCGGTGGGCGCGGTGCTGTTCCTTCCGCTGGGCATCGCCGAGTCGGGCACGAAGCTGCTCGACCCGGTGACCCTGGGCCTGGGCGCGGCGGTGGCCCTGCTCTCCTCGGTCCTGCCCTACACGCTCGAACTCCTCGCCCTGCGCCGCCTGCCCGCCTCCACCTTCGCGATCCTGATGAGCCTGGAACCGGCCCTCGCGGCCACGGCCGGCTTCCTGATCCTCGACCAGTCCCTCACGGCGCCGGAGGCCGCGGCGATCGCGCTGGTGATCGCCGCGAGCATGGGGGCGGTGCGCACGCAGGTGGGCCGGGGCCGCGGCAGGAAGGCGGCCCTGGAGGGCACGGGCCTGGAGGGCTAGGCCGGACCAGGCCCGGGATCCGTCACCCGGGTCAGGTCCGGGGCGTCCGGGCCACCCGGAACCCCACGTCGTCGATCCGGAACGTCGGATGGCTCCGGCGGCGCACCGAGGCGCGGCAGCTCCAGTGCTCATCGGACCAGCCGCCGCCGCGGAGCACCCGGTAGGTGCCGTAGACCTCGGGGTCGTAGAGGTCCCAGCACCAGTCCCAGACGTTGCCGAGCATGTCGTACAGGCCCCACGCGTTGGGCCGCTTGCCGCCCACGGGACGGATCGCGTCGTCCGCGTTCCCGCGGTACCAGGCGATGTCGTCGAGGGGGCCGTAGCGCGGGCCGGTGCCGCCGGCGCGGCAGGCGTGCTCCCACTCGGCCTCGGTCGGCAGCCGGTATCCGTCGGCGGAGGCGTCCCAGCCGACCGTCTCGCCGTCGTCCCGTACGTGGTACGCGGGGGTCAGCCCCTCGCGCAGGGACAGGGCGTCGCAGAAGCGGACGGCGTCCCACCAGGACACGCCCTCCACGGGCAGCCGCTCTCCCTGGGCCGCGCTCGGCCTGCGGCCGGTGACCTCGGCGTACCCCTCCTGCGTGACCGGGAACGCCGCCAGCCGGAACGACGCGACGTCCACGGCCCAGCTGCGCTCGGTCCGCCGGTCCGCCAGCGTCACCCGCCCGGCCGGGACGGTGACCATGTCGCTCTCGAAGTCCCCCATGATCGGCCACTCTACGGGGAGGGGGCGCCCGGCCCTCGCCGAGCGCCCCCCGTCGCCACGCCACCGCCACCGCCCCCGCTACCGGCTGAGCTTCTTGAACCGCCGTACCGCCAGCGGCAGGAAGACCGCCGTCAGGATCACCGGCCACACCCCGGCCATCAGCAGCGCGTGCCGCTCCACCCAGGAGCCGCCGCCCCCGACGGGCGTGCCGAACAGCTCACGGGTCGCCGCCGCCGTGGAGGAGATCGGGTTCCAGGCCGCGACCCAGCCCAGCCAGTCGGGCATCAGCTGCGGCGCGACGAAGATGCTGGAGATCATCGTCAGCGGGAAGGCGACCGCGAACAGGCCGCCCGCGGCCTCCGGGTTGGGCACCAGCAGGCCGAGCCACACGCCGATCCAGATCAGCGCGAACCGCAGCCACAGCAGCAGCCCGAACGCGGCGAGGAAGCCGAGGCCACCGTCCGGGCGCCAGCCCATGGCGAGGGCGGTGAGCATCATGATGGCCAACTCGGCGCAGGCCACGATCAGATCGGTGACCCCGCGTCCGGCCACGACGGCGGAGGACGCCATCGGCATGGAGCGGAAGCGGTCGATGACGCCCTTGGTGGAGTCGGGGACCACGACCGTGGCCGTGTTGATGAAGCCGAACGCCATGGTCATCACGAACATGCCCGGCATCAGGAAGTCCTTGTAGTCCCCGCCGCCCGGCACCTTCATCGCGCTGCCGAAGACATAGCCGTAGAGCAGCACGGACAGGATCGGGAAGCCCAGTTGCCAGGCGATGTTGACCGGCTGGCGCCGGTAGTGGGTCAGGCCGCGGCGGACGATGTTCCAGCAGTCGGCGAGCAGCCAGTACGTGCCGCTGCGCGCGCTCGTGGTGCTCAGGTCGACGGCGCTCACGCTGCGGCCTCCTTCTCGGTCCGGTGTCCGGTCAGGCGCAGGAAGACGTCGTCGAGGCTCGGCCTGCGCAGTCCGATGTCCTCCACACGGACGCCCTCGTCCTGCAGGGTCCGCGCCACCTCCGTGAGAGCCGCGACCCGGTCGGCGACCGGGGCCTGCACCCGCAACTCGGCCTCGTGCGCCTCCGGTTCGCCGTCGGTGACCCGGGCGACGACCTTCACCACCCGCGGGATCTCGGACCGCTCGGCGACCACGACCTCGATCCGGTCGCCGCCGACCAGGCCCTTCAGCCCGTCCGGGGTGTCGTCGGCGATGGCCCGGCCCTGGTCGATGACGGTGATGCGGGAGGCGAGCCTGTCGGCCTCCTCCAGGTACTGCGTGGTCAGCAGCACGGTCGTGCCGCTCGCCACCAGCGCCCGGACCGAGTCCCACACCTCGCCCCGGCTGCGCGGGTCCAGGCCGGTCGTCGGCTCGTCGAGGAAGAGCACGGCCGGGGCCAGGATCATCGACGCGGCGAGGTCGAGGCGGCGCCGCATGCCGCCGCTGTACTTGCCGACGCCCCGGTCGGCGGCGTCGGTCAGGTCGAACTGCTCCAGCAGCTCGGCCGCCCGCAGCTCGGCGCGCCTGCCGCCCAGGTGGAACAGGCGGCCGAACATCTCCAGGTTCTGCCGGCCGGTCAGCACCTCGTCGACCGCCGCGTACTGGCCGGTGAGCCCGATCCTGGCCCGCACCTCGCGCGGCTGCCGGGTCACGTCGAGCCCGGCGACCGTCGCCCGGCCCCCGTCCAGCCGGACCAGCGTGGACAGGATGCGGACGGCGGTGGTCTTGCCCGCCCCGTTCGGCCCGAGCAGGCCGTGCACCGTGCCCTCGCGTACCGCCAGGTCGAACCCGTCGAGGGCGCGCTTCTCGCCGTACCGCTTCTCCAGCGTCTCGGCGCGCACCGCGTATCCGTCCATATCGCCCCTCCCGTGACCTGTGCCGGTCCGGCACTGAACTGGGTACAGCGTACTCGATTACGCGTACGCCGTACCCAGTTTTTTTGGCGGAGGGCCCTAAGCTGGGCTCATGACGAGCGGCACGAGTGGCAGTGGCGGTACGGAGACCAGCGGCAGCGGCGACATCGCCCGCACCCTGGAGCTGCTGTGGGACACCGGCCGGCGCCCGAGCCGCGGGCCCAAGCCGACCCTCACCCTGGACCGGATCGTGGAAGCGGCCGTCCAGGTGGCGGACGCCGAGGGCCTGGAGGGGCTCTCCATGCGCCGCGTCGCGGCCGAGCTGGGCACCGGGACCATGTCGCTGTACCGGTACGTCCCCGGCAAGGGCGAGCTGCTCGACCTCATGCTGGACCGGGTGCAGCGCCCCTCCGGGAACCCGGCCGACCTGGGCGACGGCGGCTGGCGCGCGGCCCTGGAGGCCCTGGCCCGCGCGACCCTCGCCCTCTACCGCCGCCACCCCTGGCTGCTGCACGTCAACCAGTCCCGCCCGATCCTCGGCCCGAGCGCCCTGGACGGCATGGAGAAGGTCCTCACCCTGATCCGCCCGATGGGCCTGAGCGACCCCGAGCTGGTCTCGGCGATCATCATGATCGACGGGTATGTCGTCGGGGCCGCGCGCACGCAGCTGTACCAGCTGGAGGCGGAGCGCCGGACGGGCCTGACGGACGCCGAGTTCTGGCAGGCGCAGATGCCGGCCCTGGAGAAGGCCATGGCGTCGGGCCGCTATCCGGTCATGGCGTCCCTGTCCGAGGACACCTTCGGACCGGACTTCGACCACTTCGAGTTCGGGCTCCAGCGCATCCTGGACGGCCTGGAGGTCCTGGTGGAGCAGCGCCGGGCCGGGGACCCGGACACGTCACAGGCGTCGCGCCGCCACCGCTCCGGCTGACCCGTCCCGCTCCGGCTGACCCGCCCGCGCCGTCGGCCGGCCCGCAGCAGTCCCGTCGCGCCCCCGGACTCTGCGCCACGCCCTCAACCCCGCCGCCTCAGCCTGCGCAGGCCGAGCACGACGACCAGGGCGACACCGGCGGCGATGGCCCCGGTCCTGAGGTCGCCGCTCAGCCCGCCCGCCCCGGCGCCCCCCTCCGGCGAGGCCGAACTCCCCTTCCCGGTGGACGAGTCCGAGCCGCCGGGAGCGTCCTGCGGCTCCACCGGGCTGTCGGCCCCCTCCGCGCCGAACATGAGCTTCGACCCGTCGGCGGTGTAGGTGACGGACTCCCCCTGCCCCAGGAACGGCACGCCGAGCCGCTCCTTCTTCTTGATCCTCCCGCCGTTCCAGTCGTAGGCGACCGCCCCGAAGTAGCTGCGCACGACGAGGTGTTCGCCGTCGGGGGAGAGCGTCGCGTCGGTGGCCTCCAGGTCGGGGACGGCCGCGACGGGCCGGAACACGTTGGTGCCGGCCGGGGAGAGGTCGGCGGGACCCTCGTACAGGTGCCCGCCCTTCTCGTTCTTGTCGACGATGTAGACGCGGCCGGTCTTCGGGTGCACCACGAGGGACTCGGCGTCCCGCGCGCCGTCGGAGTACTTCACGACGTACTGCGTGGCCCGGACCGACTGGTCGCGCAGGGTCTTCGGCTCGGGCAGCCGGTAGATCCACACGTGCGGCCAGGTGCCGCCGAGGTTGTCGCCGATGTCACCGACCCAGATCCGGTTGTCCGGCCCGATCGAGACGGCCTCGACGTCGCGCGGGCTGCCCACACCGGTCATGGTGATCGTCGCGACCGTCTCGCCCGTCCCGCTGTCGACGGCGTAGAGGTAGGCCCCGTCGTCGCTGTCGTTGTGCGTCCAGTAGATCCCGGGGTGCCGGTGCGAGGCGGCCAGGCCGCTGGACTCGGTGATGCGCGGATCCCTGATCGTGAACTTCTCGTCCCCGTCCGCTGCGGTGGCGGGCACGGCGAGGGCGCCCGTGAGAAGGGCCGCGGCGAGGAGGGCGAAGGGTCTGCGCATGCCCCAAGCGTGCCATCCCGCCGGGCGGTTCATCAGGCGGTTCCCCGGGAGGCCGGCCCCCCGCACCGGGGCCGGGACGGCGCGTGGCCCGGCTCACATCCCGTCCGGCGCGCTGATCGTCCATGATGAGCGGATGCTCAGGTTCATGCCCGTCGGTGACTCCATGACGATCGGAAGCGCGGGCGAGCACACGTGGCGCTACCGGCTGTGGCAGCACCTGTGCCGTTCCCACCGCGGCCCCTTCACCCTCGTCGGCCCCCGCGAGACGCTCCACGACAAGCGCACCGACGCCCCCACGTCGTACGCCTACGCCGAACCGGACTTCCCCCGGGCGCACCTGGCCGGCTGGGGCGAGGGCTGGCAGCACATGGCGCCGCTGATCGGCGACGCCGTGCGCTCCTGCCGGGCGGACGTCCTGCTGGTCTCCCTCGGCCTGATCGACCTGGGCTTCTACACGAACGCGGAGCAGACCGCCGACAACGTCCGCGCGTTCACCGCGCGGGCGCGGGCGGCGAACCGGCGGGTGCGGATGGTGTGGCTGCCGGTGACGCCGAACGTCCGGGCCCGGACCGACGCGGCCTTCGCCGCCGAGGTCTCCCGTTTCAACGAACTCCTCGCCAAGACGGCCGCGGACCTCGACGAACCGGCCTCCCCGATCCTCCTGGCCTCGACCCCGCCCTCCTACGACGTCGCCGCCGACACCTACGACGGAACCCACCCCAACGCGAGCGGCGAACACAAGATCGCGGCGGCCTTCGCGGCGGCCCTGCACCAGGGCTGGGGCCTGGGCGGGCCCTACGCGGGCTGACGCTCCCCGATCATCCGGACCGGGTACTCCGCGCAGCCCCCGGCGTCCACGCAGTCCCACCGCTCGTCCTCGTCCCCGAGGTGGACGGCCCGGGCGCGGGCGAGGGCCGGCCGGTGTGCCGGAGGCAGAAGGCCGACGGCCCACTCGGCGACGGCGTCCTTCGACCGGATCTCTCCGGTGGCCAGGGTGTGCCGGCCGCGGGCGAGGGTGAGCAGGACGTCGCGGGTGTCCGTGGCCGGCTCGCCCAGCAGCTCCGGCACCCCGGCGACGATCGCCCACCGCAGGCCGGCGGCCGGCACCGGGTCGAGCAGCCCGGCGGGCCGGGGCCCGTGCAGCGGGGCGGAGGTTCACCCCCACGTGGGGTTTGCCGGCCGCCCGCTCCCTTCCCCTTCCCTCCCCGCCCTACGGTCCACCCATGGCGACCCACCCGACCGCAGGGGAACCGGCCCGGCGCGCGGCCGGGCGGTCGGACCACGCCGCCTGTGCCGCCCGCGTCGCCCGCCTGGCCGCCTGGACCCGGGCGCGGCTGCGGGCCGAGGGCCTGCTGGTGGATCCGCCGCCCCGGGGCGGGCCCCTCATCGGCCCCGCTCACCGCTCCCCCGCGGGCGAGGACCTCCTGCGCGAGGCCAGGGAACTGCTCCGCGCACTGCTCTTCGGCGAGCAGCGGGAAGCGCCCGGCCCCCGCCGCACCCCCCGCGCGGCGCTCACTGTCACCCTCCCGCGCGACAAGGCCCACACCCTCGCCTTCATGCTGCGCGCCGCCACCGAGATCGGCACCGTCGGCACCGCGGCGCACCTGCTCTTCCGGGTCGAGTACGCGGCAACGGCCGACGCGGGCCGCGGCATCATCACCTGCCTGCGGCTGGTGAACGACCTGGAGGTCAACGAACCGGTGCTGCACGGCCCTGCGGAGAACGTGGAAAACGACCCGCCCGCCTAGGGCGTGTCCGCAGAGTCCCTCCGTCCGCCCGGAGGGACTCTGCGGACACGACCTGGGGCCGGTCACTTGCCTGGAGCGCACTTCAACACGTTGGCTTGGTCGGCATGGAGTACACGCAGCTCGGACGCACGGGACTCAAGGTCAGCCGGCTCGTCCTCGGCACCATGAACTTCGGCCCCCAGACCGACGAGGCCGACAGCCACGCCATCATGGACGCGGCGCTGGACGCGGGCATCAACTTCTTCGACACCGCCAACGTGTACGGCTGGGGTGAGAACAAGGGCCGCACGGAAAGCATCATCGGCACGTGGTTCGCCAAGGGTGACGGCCGGCGCGACAAGGTCGTCCTCGCCACGAAGGTCTACGGCAACATGGGCGCCGACGGCCCCGCCTGGCCGAACCACGACAAGCTCTCCGCCGTCAACATCCGCCGGGCCGTCGACGCGAGCCTGAAGCGGCTGCAGACCGACTACATCGACGTCTACCAGTTCCACCACATCGACCGGGACACCCCGTTCGAGGAGATCTGGCAGGCGATCGACGTCCTGATCCAGCAGGGCAAGATCCTCTACGTCGGATCGTCGAACTTCCCCGGCTACAAGATCGCCCAGGCCAACGAGATCGCCGCCCGGCGCGGCGGGACCATCGGGCTGGTCAGCGAGCAGTGCCTGTACAACCTCGCCGAGCGCCGCGCCGAGATGGAGGTCATCCCGGCCGCGCGGGACTACGGCCTCGGCGTGATCCCCTGGTCGCCGCTGCACGGCGGTCTGCTGGGCGGCGTCCTGAAGAAGGAGGTCGAGGGCGGGCGCCGCGCCTCCGGCCGCGCGGCCGACGCACTCGCCGACCCGGCCACCCGCGCGCGCATCCAGTCCTACGAGGACCTGCTCGACAAGCACGGCGTCGAGCCCGGCGAGGCCGCCCTGGCCTGGCTGCTCACCCGCCCGGGCGTGACCGGCCCGATCGTCGGCCCGCGCACCGCCGAGCAGCTCGCCTCCGCGGTCCGCGCGTCCGAACTGGAGCTGTCCGAGGAACTCCTGACCGGCCTGGACGAGATCTTCCCGGGCCCGGGCCCGAGCCCGGAGGCCTTCGCCTGGTAGGCCCCTCAGCGGCGCGGCCGGGGAACGGCCCTGTGCGGTTCCCCGGCCGTCCTACCTTCCCAGCAGCGAAGCCAGGGCGACGACGAGGAACATCAGCACGAGCACACCGGCCATGATCCGGTTGCGGGTTTTCGGGTCCACGCCACCGAGCCTAACCGGCGCCCCCGAGCGGCCAGCGCCCGACCGCCTCGTACCGGGGCTGCTCCCCGGGGACGCCGGACGTCGGCAGGTTGCTGCGCACCAGCACCAGCTCGTCGACGGTCCAGGTCCGGCCGGTGAATTCCCCGAGCGCGTCCAGATACGGCCGCACGTCCCGTGCCTCCCGGCTCCGGGCCACGGTCAGGTGGGCCTTGTACCGCCGGTGCTCCCCCATCGGCACACCCGCCTTCCGCGCCGCGGCCTCCGCCCGCTCGGCGAGCAGCCGCAACGTCGCCAGGTCCCCCTCGGCCCCGGCCCACAGCGCCCTGCCGTGCCCGAACTGCCCGCCGCCGCGCACGGCCAGCGGGAACGGGACGGTCCGGTGCGCGGCCCGCTCCAGCCGCTCCGACAGCCCGGGGACGAGCCCGTCGTCCACCTCGCCGTAGAAGGCGAGCGTGAAGTGCCACCCGGCCCGCCCGGTCCACCGCACACCGTCGGACCCGGGCAGCCCGCGCAGGGCATCGACCACGGCCCCGAGCTCATGGCACACCTCGTCCGGGGGCAGTACGGCGGCGAAGAGTCTCATGCGGCCAGTCTGCCCGCCCTCGCCCCCTGGGTCCGGGCATGCCCTGGTCGCCGTGCGTACCGTTGTACTGCGCGGCCGGATCCATCGTCGGTGCGGCCGGCGAGGAGCGCCACGATGACCGTCCTTGACGACAGGATCGAGATGGCCGACAGCAGCGGCGAACTCACCCTCGACATGATGTGCTGTGGCGGTACGAGGACGTCGAGTACGTCGCCGAAGTGATCTCCAGGAAGACCGGGGCGAACGACTACGGCCCCAAGAAGGACGCCTACGCCGCGGCCGGCGTACCGGTGTACCTGATCGTGGATCCGTCCACCGGCCGCTGGCATCTGCACACCAAGCCCAAGGACGGCGAGTTCCGGGGCGAGCTGAGCCTGGACTTCGGAGACGAGATCGACCTGACCGGCACCGTGGTCGGTCTCGTCCTGAACACCGACGACTTCCCCCGGGACTGACGGCCCCGCTACGCCGCCGGGGCCAGCTCCTCCCGTTGGTCCCGCGGCACGAACCGCACCCGGGGATGCCCGCGGTGCCAGCCGACCGACAGCCGGAGGTTGCCCACGCGGGCCAGGACCAGGCCGATCGCGGCCGCGGCCGCCACCGCCACCGCGCCGCCCGCCGCGAGGCCGACGCGCGCGCCGTAGGTGTCGGTGACCCAGCCGACGATCGGGGCGCCGACCGGGGAGCCGCCGAGGAAGACCATCATGTAGAGGGCCATGACACGGCCGCGCATGGCCGGGTCGGTGGACATCTGGATGCTGGTGTTCGTCGTGACGTTGACCGTCATGCCGAACAGCCCCAGCGGCACCATGAGCAGGGCGAACATCCACAGGGCCGGGACCGTCGCGGCCAGGATCTCCAGCGCGCCGAAGGCCATCGCCGCCACGATCAGCAGCCGCAGCCGGGCCGTGCCCCGCCGCGCCGCGAGCAGCGCCCCCGCGACCGAGCCGACCGCCATCAGCGTGTTGAACATGCTGTAGGCGCCCGCGCCCGCGTGGAAGACGTCGTCCGCGAAGGCCGACAGGTAGACGGGGAAGTTGAAGGCGAACGTGCCGACGAAGCCGACCAGGACGATCGGCCAGATCAGCTCCGGCCGGCCGGTGACATAGCGGACGCCCTCGCGCAGCTGCCCCTTGCCCCGCGGGGCGCGCTCGACGGCGTGCAGCTCGCGGGCGCGCATCAGCAGCAGGCCGGTGAGCGGCGCGATGAAGGACAGGCCGTTGAAGAGGAAGGCGTAGCCGGTGCCGACGCCGGTGATCAGTATGCCCGCGACGGCGGGGCCGACCAGGCGGGCCGACTGGAAGTTCGCCGAGTTCAGGCTGACCGCGTTCTGCAGCTGGCCGGGGCCGACCAGCTCGGAGACGAAGGACTGGCGGGCCGGGTTGTCGACGACGGTGGCCAGACCGACCGCGAAGGCGGCCACGTACACGTGCCACACCTGGACGTGCCCGGTGAGCGTGAGGACGGCCAGGGCGATCGCCGTGAGCGCCATCGACGTCTGGGTCACGAGCAGCGTGGGCCGCTTGCGCAACCGGTCGACGAGGACACCGCCGTAGAGGCCGAAGAGGAGCATCGGCAAGAACTGCAGGGCGGTCGTTATGCCGACGGCGGCGGAGGAGCCGGTGAGGCTGAGCACGAGCCAGTCCTGGGCGATGCGCTGCATCCAGGTGCCGATGTTGGAGACGACCTGCCCCATGAAGAACAGGCGGTAGTTGCGCACCTTCAGGGACGAGAACATCGAGGACCTGCGGACGCGGTCGCCGGAGGCGGGTGCTGCGGGAGCGGGTGGGGAGTCGTGGGGTTCAGGTGCGGGGGCGGAAGCTGTTCCGGGTCCCGAACTCAAAGGGTTCGCCTCCTTGCTACATACGGCTTACAGGTGCGCGAGCTTCTCCAGCACGGGGGCGGCGGCCCGCAGTTTGGCCCACTCGTCCTCGTCGAGGTTCTCCACCAGGGAGGACAGGAACGCGTTCCGCTTGGCGCGGCTCTCCTCGAGCATCGCCTCGGCCTGCTCGGTGCGCGTCACGACCTTCTGGCGCCGGTCCTCGGGGTGCGGCTCCAGACGGACCAGTCCCTTGGCCTCCAGCAGCGCCACGATGCGGGTCATCGACGGCGGCTGGACGTGCTCCTTGCGGGCGAGCTCGCCCGGTGTGGCCCTGCCGCACAGGGACAGGGTGCCGAGCACCGACATCTCGGTGGGGCTGAGCGACTCGTCGACCCGCTGGTGCTTGAGGCGACGGGACAGCCGCATCACGGCGGATCGGAGGGAGTTCACGGCGGCTGCGTCGTCGCCATGGCTGAGGTCCGGCATGTTCTTTAGCGTAACTCATTACTCTCGCTAAAGACCACCGGGGACACGCGAAAGCCCCGTGACGCCCGCCACTGACCGGTGACATCACTCATACGGGTGATCCCGGAGGGGAACGTGACCCACCGCGGCGAACGGTGCCGCGACCCTCATGGTCATGGGGACCAGCGTGCTCAGCCTGCGAATAGACCACGACCTGCTCGAACGGCTCCGGCACCATGCCGCGAAACGAGGAATGAGCGTCCAGGACTATGTCGTCCGGACGCTCATTCGCGATGACTTCGACCAGCGGTTCCAGGCCGCCGTCGAGGAGACGGAGAGGTTCTACGGCCCCTCCGGCTCCGAGGACGAGGATCAGGTCAGACCCAGCGCCGGCATCAGGTAGTAGAAGGCGAACACCGCCGCCACCGCGTACATCGCCGACGGCACCTCACGGCCTCGTCCGGCGGCCAGCCGCAGCACCACGAAGGTGATGAAGCCCATGCCGATGCCGTTCGTGATCGAGTAGGTGAACGGCATCATCAGCATGGTCACGAAGGCCGGCACGGCGATCGTGTAGTCCGCCCAGTCGATCTCCTTCACCGAACCGGCCAGGATCAGGAAGCCGACCGCCACCAGCGCCGGGGTGGCCGCCTGGGACGGGACCATCGTGGCGACCGGGGTCAGGAAGAGCGCGGCGGCGAAGAGACCGCCGGTGACCACGTTGGCGAGACCCGTCCGGGCACCCTCACCGACACCCGCCGTGGACTCCACGAACGCCGTGGTCGCCGAGGAGGAGCTGGCGCCACCGGCGGCGACCGCGAGGCCGTCCACGAACAGCACCTTGTTGATGCCGGGCATCTGACCCTCGCCGTCGGTCAGCTTCGCCTCGTCGGAGACGCCCATGATCGTGCCCATCGCGTCGAAGAAGCACGACAGCAGCACGGTGAAGACGAACAGCATCCCGGTCAGCACACCGACCTTGGCGAAGCCGCCGAACAGGCTGACCTGCCCGACCAGCCCGAAGTCCGGGCCGGCGACCGGGTTGCCCGGCCACTTGGGCGTGGTCAGGCCCCAGCTCGGCACCTTGGCGACCGCGTTGATGATCACCGCGACGACCGTCATGGCGACGATCGAGATCAGGATCGCGCCCGAGACCTTGCGGACGATCAGCGCCAGGGTCAGCAGGACCCCCAGCACGAAGACCAGCACGGGCCAGCCGTTCAGATGCCCGTCGCCGCCGAGCTGGAGCGGGACGGTGGTCTGGGCGGCGTCCGGGATCCGGGAGACGAAGCCGGCGTCGACCAGCCCGATCAGCATGATGAACAGGCCGATACCGATGGAGATGGCCTTGCGCAGCCCGTAGGGCACCGCGTTCATCACGCGCTCGCGCAGCCCCGTGGCGACCAGCAGCATCACCACGAAACCGGCCAGCACCACCATGCCCATCGCGTCCGGCCAGGACATGCGCGGGGCGAGCTGGAGGGCGACCACCGAGTTCACGCCGAGACCGGCGGCCAGCGCGATCGGGACGTTGCCGATCACACCCATGAGGAGCGTGGTGAGCGCCGCCGTGAGGGCCGTCGCGGTGACCAGCTGCCCGTTGTCGAGCTGATGACCGTACATGTCCTTGGCGCTGCCGAGGATGATCGGGTTCAGCACGATGATGTAGGCCATCGCGAAGAAGGTGGCGAGACCGCCGCGGACCTCGCGGGACAGGGTGCTGCCCCGCTCGGAGATGCGGAAGAAGCGGTCGAGTGCGCCGTTCGTGGGCCCGGCTCCCGGCTGTTCAGGGGCGGGGACCTTGGCGGGAGCCGAGGAGGACATGTGTTTGGTGTTTCCTACGAAGAGAAGTGGTCAGACGCAAACCGTTTCAGTATGAACATATGACGCCCCACTCGGCCATCTCCGCGCGTAGACCTGATCGCCTCGTAAGCTGTCCCCATGGCGAAGTGGACCCCCCGACACGAGGCGCCGGAGCCCCTGGAGGGCCCCGTGGTCGCCACCATCACCGGCGGCACGATCCTGTGGTTCGTCCTCTTCCTCGTCCAGCTCCCCTTCTACGGCTGGTTCGACGACCGCGGCAGCACCTGGTGGATCTGGACCTGCCTGGCCGGAGGCGGCCTGGGCCTCATCGGCATCTACTACGTCCGCAGGCGCGACGCGGCACTGAAGCGGGCCGCGGCCCGCGACGATGCCGCATAGGACGACACACCCCGCACCCGCGCACGGCGAGAAGGGGCCGTCAGGCGAGGACGCGCACCCCCGCGCTGCCCGGCAGGACACACCCCCGCCCCCTCCCTACGCTCGATAGAGGCGGCGAACCGCTCACAACCCGTCGCGCGGACCCGCCGCCCGACCGGTGAGGAGCGCAGCCATGACGACACAGCAGAGCACGGCCGAGGCCGACCGGGCACTGAAGTCCAAGCACCGCGCCATGTGGGCCCAGGGCGACTACCCGTCCCTGGCCGCCGAGATCATCCCCGAGCTGGGACCGGTCCTGGTCGAAGCGTGCGGCGTGCGCCCCGGCCACCGGGTGCTGGACGTCGGCGCCGGCTCCGGCAACGCCGCGATCCCGGCGGCCCTGACCGGCGCGGACGTCGTCGCCTCCGACCTGACACCCGAGCTGTTCGAGGCCGGGCGGCGCGTGGCAGAGCGGCAGGGGGCACGCCTGACCTGGCAGGAGGCCGACGCCGAGGCCCTGCCCTTCGGCGACGCGGAGTTCGACACCGTGCTGTCCTGCGTGGGCGTCATGTTCGCCCCGCACCACCAGCGGGCCGCCGGCGAACTCGTCCGGGTCTGCCGCCCGGGCGGCACCATCGGGCTGCTGAGCTGGACGCCCCAGGGGTTCATCGGACGGATGTTCGCCATCATGAAGCCCTACGCACCCCCGCCCCCGCCGGGCACCCAGCCGCCCCCGCTGTGGGGCGACGAGGACCATGTGCGCACCCTCCTAGGCGACCGGGTCACGGACCTGCGCGCCGAGCGGCGGACCGTCCGGGTCGAGCGCTTCGCGACGCCGGAGCTGTTCCGCGACTACTTCAAGGAGCGCTACGGCCCGACCATCAGCGTCTACAAGAACATCGCCGACGACCCCGACCGGGTCGCCGCCCTGGACCGCGAACTGGCCGAACTCGCCCGCGCCGCCGACCTGGGGACGAGCCCGGGCGGGACGGTCCTGGACTGGGAGTACCTGCTCTGCACGGCCCGCCGAGCCGGCTGACGCACCGGAGGCACAGGGCGCACCGGAGGACCGGGGCACCGGGGCACGACCACATACAACTGCCGTACGACCACGGCACGAAGTCCGTCCTTCCCAGGTCGGATCTTCGCCGCATCCAGCGGGTGAAGCGTCACATCCGCACGTACCGTCGAAGGCATGACGCATCTCGACGCGGGTGCCCGGGCCGAGTCCGCGCGGCCGGCGACGGTCACCTCACGCGAGACCGGCCTGACCAGTGCCCAGGTGGCCGAACGGGTGGAGCGCGGTCAGGTCAACGACGTACCGGTGCGCAGCAGCCGGTCCACCGTCGACATCGTCCGGGCGAACGTCTTCACCCGCTTCAACGCGATCATCGGTGTGCTGTGGCTGATCATGCTGGTGGTCGCGCCGATCCAGGACAGCCTGTTCGGTTTCGTGATCCTCGCCAACACCGGCATCGGCATCGTCCAGGAGTGGCGGGCGAAGAAGACGCTGGACTCGCTCGCGCTGATCGGCGAGGTGCGGCCGACCGTGCGCCGGGACGGGGCCGCCGCTCAGGTCAGCACCTCCGAGATCGTCCTGGACGACGTGATCGAGATCGGGCCCGGGGACAAGGTCGTCGTCGACGGGGTCTGTGTCGAGGCCGACGGTCTTGAGATCGACGAGTCGCTGCTCACCGGCGAGGCCGACCCGGTCGTCAAGCGCCCCGGTGACCAGGTGATGTCCGGCAGCTTCGTGGTCGCGGGCGGCGGCGCCTTCCAGGCCACGAAGGTCGGCCGGGAGGCCTACGCGGCGCAGCTCGCGGAGGAGGCCTCGCGCTTCACCCTCGTCCAGTCGGAGCTGCGCTCGGGCATCTCGACGATCCTCAAGTACGTCACGTGGATGATGGTCCCGACCGCGATCGGCCTGATCATCAGCCAGCTGTTCGTGAAGGAGAACGCCTTCGACGACTCCGTCGCCCGCACGGTCGGCGGCATCGTCCCGATGGTCCCCGAGGGCCTGGTGCTGCTCACCTCGGTCGCCTTCGCCATCGGGGTGATCCGGCTGGGCCGCAAGCAGTGCCTGGTCCAGGAGCTGCCCGCCATCGAGGGCCTGGCCCGCGTCGACACCGTCTGCCTGGACAAGACCGGCACCCTCACCGAGGGCGGCATGGACGTCACCGAGCTGCGGCCGCTGCGGGACGCCGACGAGACCTACGTACGGAAGGTGCTCGGCGCGCTGGGCGAGTCGGACCCGCGGCCGAACGCGTCGCTGAAGGCGATCATCGACACCTACCCGGCCGTGGCGGACTGGCGCTGCACCCAGGCCCTGCCGTTCTCCTCGGCCCGCAGGTACAGCGGAGCCGCCTTCAGCGAGGGCGACGGGCGGAGCCGTACGTGGCTGCTGGGCGCGCCGGACGTGCTGCTGGCCGAGGACGATCCCGCCCTGGCCGAGACCGGGCGGCTGAACGAGCAGGGGCTGCGGGTGCTGCTGCTCGCCCGGGTCGAGCGGGACCTGGACGACCCCGAGGTCGCTCAGGGCGCCGAGCCCACCGCCCTGGTCGTGCTGGAGCAGCGGCTGCGGCCGGACGCCGCCGACACGCTGCGCTACTTCGCCGACCAGGACGTCAGGGCCAAGGTCATCTCCGGGGACAACGCGGTGTCGGTCGGGGCGGTCGCCGCCAAGCTCGGGCTGTCCGGGACCACCGTGGACGCCCGCCGGCTCCCCGCCGACCAGGACGGCATGGCGGACGCCCTGGACGAGGGGACGGTGTTCGGGCGGGTCACCCCGCAGCAGAAGCGGAACATGGTCGGGGCGCTGCAGTCGCGCGGGCACACCGTCGCGATGACCGGAGACGGGGTGAACGACGTCCTCGCCCTGAAGGACGCCGACATCGGTGTCGCGATGGGCGCCGGCTCGGAGGCGACGCGGGCGGTCGCGCAGATCGTGCTGCTGAACAACAGCTTCGCCACGCTGCCGTCGGTGGTGGCGGAGGGGCGCCGGGTCATCGGGAACATCACGCGGGTCGCGACCCTGTTCCTCGTCAAGACGGTGTACTCGGTGCTGCTGGCCGTGCTGGTGGTCTGCTCGCAGGTGGAGTACCCGTTCCTGCCGCGCCATCTGACCCTGCTGTCGACGCTGACCATCGGCGTCCCGGCGTTCTTCCTCGCGCTCGCGCCGAACAAGGAGCGCGCCAGGCCCCACTTCGTGCGGCGGGTGATGCGGTACGCGATCCCCGGCGGGGTCGTGGCGGCGGTGGCGACCTTCGCGACGTATCTGATCGCCCGGCAGCACTACGAGGGCGCGGGGGCGCTGGACGCCGAGACCAGCGTCGCGACGCTGACGCTCTTCCTCATCTCCATGTGGGTGCTGGCGATCATCGCCCGGCCGTACACGTGGTGGCGGATCGCCCTGGTCGCCACGATGGGCGGGGCGTTCGTGGTGGTGCTGGCCGTGCCGTGGCTGCAGGACTTCTTCGCGCTGAAGCTGGTCGGGATGACGATGCCGTGGATCGCGGTCGGCATCTCGGTGGTGGCGGCGGCCACCCTGGAGCTCACGTGGAGGTGGGTGGACCGCCGCTTCCCGGCCTAGCCGGACCGCTGTGGGTCCTGCTTACTGCACGTCCTTACTGCACGTCGACGAAGTCGCCCGTGGCGTTGACCGCCGGGGTCGTGGTCGTGCCCGCGAAGGACCAGCGGAAGTAGCCGTCCGTGGAGGCCGTGGTCGTGGTCTTCAGCTCACCGGTGCTGTTCGACTTGATGGTCTTCAGCGTGGTGTAGGTGTCGCTGCCCTTCTTGCGGAACTGCAGCTTCACCGACTGGTTGGTGTAGCCGTGGTACTTGTTGTCGTCCCAGTTGGCGCGGGACAGCTTGCCGGTGACCGTGATGGTCTTTCCCTTCTTCACCGGCTCGGGCGAGGCGTTGACCGTCAGCTTGGAGTAGCGCTGGAGCTTGAAGCTGTTGGTCGGGTCCGTCACCGCGACACCCACGTTGTCCAGGTTGGGGTCGTCCGGGTTCTCGCCGTTGAACGCGACCGCGAAGCCGGCCGCCTTCCAGGAGCCGGCGTCCTCGTTCAGCAGCGCGAACGGGTCGATCTCGACGGTGGCCTTGCAGCTGGCGACGGTCGCGGAGGAGTCCGTGCAGGTCGCGTCGTTGCTGTCGAAGTAGAAGATCGACTCCTCGAACGAGGCACCGCGGTAGAGCTCGATGCCCGCGAAGAAGTCCGCGGCGTGGATGTTGACTTCCTTGCCGTGGGTCAGCGTGAACGACACCGGGACCTTGACCAGGTTGGTCGTGCCGACGACGACGTTCTTGCCGTTGTTGACCTTGACCGACGAGAAGGTCGCGTTCAGGGCGTAAGGCAGGCCGCCCTCGGCGGCGGCGAAGGCCGACCGGCCGGAGTCGGCGTGGACGACCTCGCTGGCGGCGGCGATGTCCGCGGGCACCTTCGGCTCGGCGGCCTGCGCGGCCGGCACGGCGAGGGCGGAAAGGGCCAGGGCGCCGGTGACGGCGGCCACGGTGGCTCGGATACGCATTCGTTCTCCAGGTGGAGAGGGGCCCCGGTGCTCGTCGTCGGCTCTCGGGGCCCAAGTGATCGTGGAGTCTGTTGACTCGCATGATCAGATTCGCGAACAGGGCGCTTGGTTGTACGGCCGGTGAAAAATATGTGCGAAATTTTTCACCGGCCGGGTGAACGCCGCCTCCGGCCCGGCCGAACCCCCGTCACCGGCTCAGTCGAACCACCGGTCACGCGCCAGCTCCCGCGTACGGGACGGGTCCTCCAGCAGCGCCGCCACCTCGAACCGCCGCGGCCACTGCCCCGCCGCCCAGGCCAGTCCCGCGGCGACGCCCTCCAGGGTGGCGGCGTGCAGCACACCGTCGTCGGTGAGCCGCCAGTCGATCTCCACGCCGTCCACGACGAGTTCGTCGTGCTCCACGTAGGAGGCCGGGGTGCGCGGGCCGAGCAGCACCCGCACCGGCTCGGGCACCTCGTGCTCGGCCCCCTCGGAGGTGACCCGCCCGGTGACGGACTCGCTCAGCCGCCGCACCTGGAGCAGCTCGGCCAGGTCGGCGGCGCGGGACGGCCGTACGGGGAGCAGCGGGACGCCCTCGGTGAACGGCAGCAGGTCGGGCGAGTCGCACACCACGGCGTCGGCCGCGTCCACGACCTCCACCCGGCCGTCGACGACGGCCCGCAGCTCGTCGGGCAGGGTCACCTGCTCCGGGTCCAGCTCGGCCAGCGCGCCGTACAGCGCGTGCAGCTGAGCATCCGTCACCTTGCGCCCGGGGTCGGCGAGCCGGTCGAGCAGCTCGGCGGCCCCGCCGGGCTCGTCCAGCAGCGCGGTGACCGAGGTGCGCACGCCCAGCGCGCGCAGCACCTGCTCGTCCTCGAAACCGGTGGCGTCGGCCTCGTCGTAGAGGCCGCGCAGCAGCGGGTCGCCGCCGGCGGCGCGCAGGCCCGCCGGGCGGCGGCCGGCCAGCACCGGGTTCCCGCGCAGCCACCAGGCCGTGTAGGGGCGGACGAGCTCGTGCGTGCCGTCGTGCAGCAGGATCCGCACGGGCTGCACGATCGCGTCCCGCAGCGGCGGCCGGGACAGCAGCGCCAGCGCCTGCGCCCACTTGTCCTCGTCCACGAGGTCCAGGTCCCGTACGGCGACGATCTCGGTGGCGACCGGTGGCACGGGGCTGTCCGGGAAGCGGTCGAGGACGTCCTCGCACCACACGTCGACGGCGTCCAGCAGGCCCGCGTCGTCTGGCTCGGCGAAGTCGCCCTCGCGGGGCTCCAGTTCGTCCGGGTCGAGCACGACGTCGGTGGCGCGGACGAGCGCGAAGTCCACCAGCACCCCGCAGGCGGCCAGCGGCTGTTCGCCCCACTTGGCGGCCAGCTCGGCGTCCACGGCGGCCAGTTCGCCCTCGCGCATGACCCGGGCGAAGGGGCCGCCGGGGAAGACCAGTTCGCAGGCCGGGGCCGGTTCGCCGTCCTCGTCGGGCAGGGCGAGCGCGCCGAGCCACGGCTCGTCCCCGGGCTCAAGGCCGGCGTCCCGCACCAGCGCGAGCACGGTGTCGGCCAGTTCCTCGGCGTCGAGGGTGTCCTCCTCCCAGTTCACCGCGCCCTCGTCGTCGAGCGACGCGGCGACGGCGGCCCGCACCTGGGGGGTGGTGAGGACGGCCCGCGGGGTCGCGGGCAGCGCGCCCAGCTTCTCCAGGATCGGGTGGGCGGCCTCCGGGTGGGCGACCTTGAGCCCGAGCCGGGCCAGCACCCCCGGGTCGATCCGGGCGGTCTCCGCGCCGGGCAGCAGCACCTGCCGGGGCCCGATGGTCGTCCGCCCGTCGGCGAGAGGCACCGGCAGTCCCGACAGCCGGTCGGGGTCGACCCCGGCGAGGCTGTCGTAGAGCCGCCGCCACCAGCCCGGGTCCTTCTCCAGGCCGGCCAGCCGGTCGATCGCGTCGGTCAGCGGAACCCGGGCGACCGCCAGGGTCCGCAGCTCCGGGCGGCGTTCGAGCCCGGCGGGCAGCAGGGTGGGCAGCACCTCGGCGAGGACCCGCACGGTGTCCGCGCCGGCGCCCTCGACGAGTTCGGCCTCCCGCGGCCGCAGGGACTCGGGCAGGTCGTCACCGTCCTGGGGCGGGACCGCGGGCGGCAGGAAGGACGTGCGGGGCAGCCGCTCCAGGATGGCCCGGCGCAGGCCACCGTCCAACTCGCCCTTGCCGAGCGGCCCGGGCACGAGGTCGACGGTCCCGGCGGTCACCGGGCGCCATGCGCCCAGCAGTTCGGCGTAGGCGTCGGCGGCGCGCTGCACGAGGAAGTCGGTCAGCGGGCCGGGCGCGGCGTGCCGGCGGGTGGTGTCCAGCGGGAACGAGGCGATGAGCAGGGCCGGCACGCCGAGCGGCTCGTCGCTGGGGGTCGGGGCGTGCACGACCGGGCTGGTGCGGGGCCGGGCCGGACTGCCGTCGCTGTCGACGGGGACGGCCCAGGTGACGGACCAGTGGGGCCGCAGCCGCTCCTCGACGGGCCGGTCGGCCAGCAGGTCGGGGGTGAGGGTGCCGTGGGCCGCGGCGGTGCGCCAGTGGGTGACGCCGTCGGCGGAGTCGTCGACGACGGTGAAGGGGCCGTCGGTGCGGCGGGTGAGGGTGCGCGGCGCCTCGCCGCCGATCTCGACGACGACCTCCTCCAGGCCGGGCAGGGCGAGCAGCAGGGCGTCGTCGACGGCCCGCAGCAGCCGCTCGGCGAGGTCGGCGGCGGCCGCGTCGCGCAGCGGCAGGATGACGGCGGTGTCGTACGGGTCGGGAGCGGTGCCCTCGGCGGCGAACGGCAGCCGCAGCAGCGGCACGTGCCCGTCCCGCCGCCGGACCTCGTCGCCGAGGCCGGGGCTGTGCCGGGCGGTGTCGGAGGCGAGTTCCCGGGCCTCGGCCAGGGACCAGCGGACCCCGCCGTGCCGGCCGACCACGGCCGGCTCGTCGGTCACGGAGAGCACGGCGGCGAAGCCCACCCCGAACCGGCCGATCGAGGGCGTGTCCCGCTTGGCGGACGCGCGCAGCGTGGCCAGCGACTCGACGCCCGCCGCGTCCAGCGGGGCACCGGTGTTGGCGGCGACCAGCACCCCGTCGCGCAGGGTGAGCCGCAGCCGCCCCGGCACTCCGGCCCGGGCCGCCGCGTCGGCGGCGTTCTGGGCGAGCTCGACGACGAGCCGGTCCCGGTAGCCGCCGAGGACCAGGTCCTCCTCGGCGTTGGCGTCCTCGCGGAACCGGGCCGGGCTGGTGGCCCAGGCGTCCAGGACTCCGCGCCGCAGACGTGCCGTACCGAACGGGTCGGCACCTTCGGCGGCCGGGCGCACGAACTTGCTCACGTTGACTCTCCTCATCGGCGGCGGGGGCCGTGAGGTCGAAGGTACCGCGCTCCGCGGGGCCCCCGGACCAGCGGCTACGAGTGCCCCAGCTCCGCCACCGACTCGTCCTCCGCGTCCGGCACGGACCCCGAACCCGAAGCCGGACGCAACGGGAACGGACCCACCCACGTCTCGCCGACCACCGGCGGAGCCGCAGACGCCGGATACCAACCCCACCACCGGCCGGGCACGGCCGCGACACCAAAAGCACCGCACCCCGCAAAGCCCCCGGACCAGCGGCTACGAGTGCCCCAGCTCCGCCACCGACTCGTCCTCCGCGTCCGGCACGGACCCCGAACCCGAAGCCGGACGCAGCGGGAACGGATCCACCCGCGTCTCGTCGATGACCGGCAAAGCCGGCTGCGGCGGGCGGGGCATGACGGCGGCCTCGGAGTGGCCGCCGCAGCCGTAGGCCAGGGAGACCACGCGGCCGTCGGCCGGGGAGAACTCGTTGGCGCAGACGCCGAAGGCCTGCCCCAGGGAGCCGCCGACGGGGACGAGGAAGCCGCAGCTGACACAGGCCGCCGGGGCGGACTGGGCCATGGGGGTCTTGGGGCCGAACGCCTCCTCCCAGCGGTCGGCCGCGGTGTGCAGGCCGTAGCGGGACAGGACGCGGGCCCGGCGCATGCCCAGTTCCTCGGCGACCGCCGCGATGGAGCCGCGGGACGGCGAGACCGGCAGGCGGGACGGGGGCCCCTCGGTGACGTCCGCGTCCTCGGCCTCCACCAGGTCGGCCATCTCGTGGGACACCGCCGAGTTCGGCGCCGGCTCGTCCTCGCCCGAGTAGCCGGGCTCCAGGCGCAGGTCGTCGGCGTCCGTCGGCAGCAGGTCGCCCGGCCCCATGTCGCCGGGGCGCAGCCGCTCGCTCCACGGCACCCACTCGGGCGCGAGCACCGCGTCCGGGCCGGGCAGCAGCACCGCCTCGTCGACCGTGACGACCTTCGCGCGGGAGGCCCGGGCCACCGTCACGGCCCAGCGCCAGCCCCGGTAGCCGAGCTCGCGGCAGGCGAAGAAGTGCGTCACGACGCGGTCGCCCTCGGAGACCACGCCCACGTGCTCACCGACGATCCCGGGCGAGGCGGCCTCCTCGGCTGCGGCACGCGCGAGGTCGACGGCCTCGGCGCACAGACGGTCGGGGGTGCGGCTTCGCGTTGTCGCTGCGCTCACAGGTATCGCTTCTCTCCATACGCCGTCTCGAGTGCGCCACTCCCGGCGCCAAGGCGGGACGGAGCGGACCAGGGGACCGCGTCGACGTCCTTCATCCATTCTGCGGGATGGCTGAGATACGCACGCTACCCTTCCGCCCCGCTTCGCGTACACCGACCTGTTCCTCGGGCGACAACCCGGACAGTCACCCCACAGGCCCTATACAAGCGGTAATGGCACTACCCACCGCGTTCTCGGGGCACTATGACGTCGTGGCAGCCGCGAAGACGCCCCAGGACGCCACCGGGACCGGTGGGTCGAAAGGGGTCAAGGGAAACAGCCGACCGAGCGGACCGGGCCGTCTGGGCGGCCCCCTCCGCGCGGTCGGCCGTGCCCTGCACTTCCCGGTGACCGGCACGGCGCGCGGCATCCGCAAGGCCACCCACGCGCACGGCGCCGGCGAGTCCGGCCTGGGCAAGCTGATCGAACTGCACGGCGTGAACGGCGCCGGCGACGTGATGATCACCGTCGCCCTCGCCTCGACCGTCTTCTTCTCCGTCCCGACCGACGAGGCCCGCGGGCGCGTCGCGCTGTACCTCGCCATCACCATGGCGCCCTTCACGCTCCTCGCGCCGGTGATCGGCCCGCTCCTTGACCGCATCCCGCACGGCCGCCGGGCCGCGATGGCCGGGGCGATGCTGGCCCGGGCGCTGCTCGCGCTGGTCCTGTCCGGCGCGGTGGTCAGCGGCAGCCTGCAGCTGTACCCGGCCGCGCTCGGCGTGCTCGTCGCGTCGAAGGCGTACGGCGTGGTCAGAAGCGCCGTCGTGCCGCGGCTGCTGCCACCGGGCTTCTCCCTGGTGAAGGCCAACTCGCGGGTCACCCTGGGCGGCCTGCTGGCCACCGGCGTCGCCGCGCCCATCGGCGCCGGCCTCCAGCAGATCGGACCGCGCTGGCCGCTCTACGGCGCCTTCCTGATCTTCGTTGCCGGGACGGTCCTGTCGTTCACGCTGCCGCCGAAGGTCGACTCCGCCAAGGGCGAGGACCGGGCCCTGCTGGCGGCGGACGAACAGCACCTGCACGGGCCGCACCGCAAACCGGTCAAGCGCCCCGGGCTGCGCACGGTCGGCCCGGCCGTCACCCACGCCCTGGGCGCCAACGCCTCCATCCGCTGCCTCACCGGCTTCCTGATCTTCTTCCTCGCCTTCCTGCTGCGCGAGCACCCGATCTCCGGCCAGAGCGCCGCCGTGTCCCTGGGGATAGTGGGCGTCTCCGCGGGCGCGGGCAACGCCCTCGGCACGGCGGTCGGGGCGTGGCTGCGCTCCCGGGCGCCGGAGATCATCATCGTGACGGTCGTGGCGTGCGTGCTGGGCGCGGCGCTCACGGCCGCGGTGTTCTTCAGCGCGGTCCTGGTCGCCGGCCTGGCCGCGATCGCCGGCTTCGCGCAGGCCCTGGCCAAGCTGTCCCTGGACGCGCTGATCCAGCGGGACGTGCCCGAACTGGTGCGGACCTCGGCCTTCGCCCGTTCCGAGACGCTGCTGCAGATGTCCTGGGTGCTGGGCGGGGCGGTCGGCATCGCCATGCCCCTCAACGGCACGCTCGGGCTCGCGGTGGGGGCGGCGATCGTCGGCGCCGGGTGGCTGACGACCGTCCGGGGGCTGATCGGCTCGGCGCGGCGCGGGGGCTCGGGGCGGGCGCGTGTGGCGTAACCACGCGGTCACGTCACACCCCGCGTGGGAGCTCCGCCCGGCAGGCCCGATAGCCTTCCGCCATGAACACGTTGCAATCCGCTGTGCGACGCCGCCGCGCCGTCGCCGTCGCCGGTGTCGTATCCGCCGGACTGCTCGTCCTGTCGGCCTGTGACAAGCCGACGCCGATGGCCACGGTCACCGTGGGCAGCGACTCGGTGAACACCGAGGCCACCTGTGGTGGTGAGGGCGACGCGCTGAAGCAGTCCGACCTCACGCAGTGCCTGAAGGACAAGGGTGTCAAGAGCATCTCCGTCGACCCGGACGAGACCGTCCGGTTCGGTGTCGACCCGGAGATCGCCGACAAGGGCTGGACGATCCTGATGAACGGTCAGCCGCTGACCGACGCCAGCAAGAAGACGTACCGCACCATTCCGGGCAGCGTGTTCTTCAACGCCCAGTACGGCGCGCAGGGCAACTCGACGCTGGTCTCCATCAAGGAGGGCGACAAGGAGCCCTCGGGTCTGTGGAACTTCAAGCTGAAGAAGGACGCCTGATCGCTGCCGCCGGGCCTCCCCGGGTGCTGATCGCCACCGCGGTTCCCGTGGAGAGGGACGCGGTGGCGGCGGGCCTTGCGGTCGCCCACGGCGGCAGCGGGGCTCGGCTCGACGCGGTCGCCGTCGGTGTCGGGCCCGCGCTTGCCGCTGCCTCCACCGCCTCCGCCCTCACCGCCGCCGCCCTTCAGGACAGGCCCTACGACCTCGTCGTGTCCGCCGGGATCGGGGGCGGGTTCCAGCCCGAGGCGCCCGTGGGGTCGCTGGTCGTCGCCGACGAGGTCGTGGCGGCGGATCTGGGGGCGGAGACCGAGGACGGGTTCCTCCCGGTCACCGAGCTGGGCTTCGGGACCGTCCGCCGCCGGCCGCCCCCAAAGCTCGTGCGGCGGGTCGCCGAGGCCACCGGGGCCCGGGCCGGGGCCGTGCTCACCGTGTCCACCGTGACCGGGACGGCCGCCCGGGCCGCCGCCCTCCGGGAGCGGCACCCGACCGCCCTCGCCGAGGCCATGGAGGGGTTCGGGGTCGCCGAGGCCGCCGTCGCGCAGGGCGTGCCCGTGCTGGAGATCCGCGCGGTCTCCAATCCGGTCGGCCCCAGGGACCGGGACGCCTGGCGCGTCCCCGACGCCCTGGCGGCGCTGACCGAGGGGTTCGGGAAGCTCGTGCCCGTCCTGGAGAGTTGGAACCGGCATGACAGTTGAGCAGCTGCAGATCGCGTACTCGCCCTGCCCGAACGACACGTTCGTCTTCGACGCCCTGGCCCACGGCCGCGTCCCCGGCGCCCCCGCCCTCGACGTGACCTTCGCCGACATCGACATCACCAACGGCATGGCCGAGCGCGGCGAGTACGACGTGCTGAAGGTGTCGTACGCGGTACTGCCCTACGTCCTCGACGACTACGCCCTGCTGCCCTGCGGGGGCGCGCTGGGGCGGGGCTGCGGGCCGCTGGTGCTGACGCGGGAGGCGGGCGTCGACCTGACGGGGCGGACCGTGGCGGTGCCGAGCGAGAAGTCCACCGCCTACCTGCTGTTCCGGCTGTGGGCCGCGGACACGCTGGCGGGTGGGGTCGGCGAGATCGTCGTCATGCCGTTCCACGAGATCATGCCGGCCGTGCGGGACGGGAAGGTGGACGCGGGGCTGGTGATCCACGAGGCGCGCTTCACGTACCACACCTACGGGCTGCACAAGCTCGCCGACATGGGCGAGCACTGGGAGCAGACCACCGGGCTGCCCATCCCGCTCGGCGCGATCATCGCCAAGCGGTCGCTGGGCGAGGAGCGGCTGCGGCTGCTGGCCGACTCCGTCCGGGCGTCCGTGCGGGCGGCCTGGGACGACCCGGAGGCGTCCCGGCCGTACGTCATGGCGCACGCCCAGGAGATGGACCCGGCCGTCGCCGACCAGCACATCGGGCTGTACGTCAACGAGTTCACCGCCGGCCTCGGCGCGGACGGCTACGCCGCGGTGCGCGGACTGCTGACGCGCGCGGCGGCCGAGGGGCTCGTACCGCCCCTCGGCCCGGACGCGCTGCGGTTCCCCTGAGCCCGCGGCTCCTAGGGCTCAGACGTCCAGCTGGTCGGCGACCGCGCGCAGCAGGCCGGCGATCTTCTTGCCTGCGGTCTTCTCGGGGTAGCGGCCGCGCTCCAGCATCGGCGTGATGTTCTCCAGGAGCGTCGTCAGGTCCTGGACGATCGAGGCCAGCTCGTCAGGCTTCTTGCGGGTCGCCGCCGCCACGGACGGGGTCGGGTCCAGGATCGTCAGGGACAGCGCCTGGTCGCCGCGCTGTCCGGCCACGACCCCGAACTCCACGCGCTGTCCCGGCTTGAGCGTCTCGACTCCGGCGGGGAGGACCGAGGAATGGACGAAGACGTCACCGCCGTCGTCGCGGGAGAGAAAGCCGAAGCCCTTCTCGCTGTTGAACCACTTGACCTTGCCGGTAGGCACGTCTGTCCTCGTCCTCGTACTCGTCGGAAAACTGCTTCTGAAACGGCTCTTGATAGCACTCGGGCGGGTCGTACGACCCGCCGGTACCAAGGCTAATGCTCTTGCAGCCGGTGACAAGACGTCACCCGGTCGTTCCTTCGCGCTGGGAACTACCCTGGTCGGGTGCGTGACAAAACCCAAACGAATTCCGCCGCGCCCGGTGACCGTCTGGTCCGTGCCGGAGCCGTCGTCTTCTTCATCGGCGCCGTGGCCACACTGGTCACGGTCGCCCCGCTGTTCCTCGGAACGGAACCCTTTCCGACGTACATGTTCGGATTGAGCATGCTCATGGCGGTCGGATTCCTGATGGCCGGTGCGGGAGTGCTGCGTTCCGTCGCGGCCGGCCGGCGTCAGGCGCGCGCGGGGCGGTAGTCCGAAAGCCACCCGGGGAATTCGCTCAGGTCGGTGAGGACGACGTCCGCGCCCGCCGCGCGCAGCTCCTCCGGGGAGCAGGGGCCGGTCGCCACGGCGACGGAGAGGGCCCCGGCCGTGCGGGCCCCGCGGACGTCCCCGACGTGGTCGCCGACGTAGACGGCCGCCTCGTGCTCGCGCAGGGCCTCGGCCTTCTGCTCGGCCCACAGGTCGCCGATGACCGCGTCGGGCTCCAGGCCCAGATGGGCCAGGTGCAGCTTGGCGTTGGGCTGGTACTTGGCGGTGACGACGATCGCCTGCCCGCCCGCCTGCCGTACCGCCGCGATGGCCTCCCGGGCGCCCGCCAGCGCCGGGGTCGCCGCGATGGCGATCGTCGGGTACATCGCCCGGTACTCGTCCGCCACGGCCTCCACCTCCTCGGCCGGGAACCAGTTGACCAGCTCCTCGGCCAGCGGCGGCCCGAGCCGGGTGACGGCCAGATCGGCGTCGATGTAGGTCCCCGTCCGCTCGGACAGCGCCTGGTAGCAGGCGCGGATGCCGGGACGGGAGTCGATGAGGGTCATGTCGAGGTCGAAGCCGACGGTGAATGCCATATGGGCCATTGTGCCCAGCCGGTGTGAACGGCAGACGCCCGCCCGGGGCGACTAGGGCCTCTCGTTTGGATCAGGCCGCAGACGCGCGGCCTGGCACGCACATCTGCGGCGTTGTCGTCCCTGTCCTGCGACCTGATCCAAACGTCAGGCCCTAGCGGCGGCGCTGGGAACGCCAGATCAGGAACAGCGCCGACGTCACGGCCGCGCCCCGCACCACCCAGGGCCAGGTCTGCGCCACCGCGTCGTTCATCGCGCCCTCGGCGATCGGCTCGCCCCAGCGGCCGTCCATCCTGCCCCAGAGCCACACCAGGCCCGCGGCCACGGCCGTGCTCGGCAGGATCACCACCGCCCACTTCGTCTCCGCCGGGGTCAGGCGGCGCGAGGCGTAGGCGATGAGCCAGCCGAGGAGGAGCACGAACCAGTTGCCGAGGACGGCGCCCGCGACGAGCAGGGCGGCGGCGCCCAGGAGGAGCGGATTGCTCCAGCTTCCGGCGGCGGGCAGGCCCGGGAGCCGACGGCGGCCCTTCCGCCCGGCCTCCGCCACCGGTTCGGCCGCCTCGACTGCGGAGGCGGGCTCCGTCCCCGCCGGCTCCGCCGTCCGCTGCGGCGGCGGTTTCAGCAGGTCGGGCAGCTCCACCCCGCCCACGAAGCCCGGTACCTCGTCCCCCACGCCGAAGGGGCTGCTGTCCACCCGCCACCAGTCCGGCCGGACCGCGCTGTCCCCGAGCTCGTGCCCGGCGGCCAGGTGCGGTGGCGCCGGGCCGTCGGAGCGCGCGGGCCGGGCCTCCTCGACGGGCCCCGCCGGGCGGGGACGCGGCACGACACGCCGTACGACCCCCCTGGGCCGCTCCCGGCCCCGCGGTGCGCGGTCGGGCTGCACGGGAACGGCGGCGGGGGCGGCGGCGCCCTGCGGCTCACGCCCGTCCGCCGCTGCCGCCACCACCTCGTCGGGGCTGCCCAGGCGGGTCAGGATGCGCCGGACGGCGGCCGGCGAGTCGACGGTGGCCCTGGCGCGGCGCCGGTCGATCTCGTTGCGCAGGTCCGCGACCAGGCGCATGCGGGTGGCCGACGACAACTGCCGCTGCTGGGCCACGTCGCCGACGCGGCTCAGATACTCGTAAACGACCTGGTCGCTCTCAATCCCCACGAAGTCCCCTCCGGGGCGGGTGCGTTGCGTGACGCCGTCGCCCGACGGTACCCCGAGGAGCGGTGACGCTTCCAAAAGGCCGTGGGGCGTCCGGGTGCGAGGCGGCGCACAGTCGGCCCGGCCGCCGGAGGCGACCCGCTACCGTGGACCGGATGAGCACCGAGGACAGGCCTGTGGCCCCCCGCTCCCTCGCGGAAGCGCTCCGCGCGCGGGGCGACGCCGCGCTGGCCGCGCTCCTGCGCAGCCGACCGGATCTCATCACGCCGGTGCCCGCCGACCTCACCCAGCTCGCGACCCGGGCCGGCACGCGCGCCTCGGTCGTGCGGGCCCTGGAGCGACTCGACCGGTTCACCCTGCAGACGGCGGAGGCACTGGCCGTGGCGGCGGACCCGGCGACCTACGACGAGCTGCTCGCCCTCATGGCGGGCGACGCGGCCGACCCGGCCGTCGTGGCCGCACTGCCGCGCGCCGTGCACGTGCTGCGCGAGCAGGCCCTGGTGTGGGGCGGCGACGACCGGCTGCGGCTGGTCCGCACCGCCCGTGAGTTGCTGGCGCCCTCGCCGCAGCACCCCTCGCCGACGGGGCTCGGCCCCACCGTGCGGGAAGCCACCGCCGGGATGTCCCCGGGGCGGATCCAGGAGATCGTCACGACGGCCGGGCTGCCCTCCACGCACGACTCCGTCTCCGCGGTGACCGCCCTGACCGGCCTGTTCGGCGACCGCGAACGGATGGCGGCGCTGCTCGCGAAGGCCCCGGCCGACTCCCTGGAGGTACTGGAGCGGCTGGTGTGGGGGCCGCCGTACGGGCACGTCACGGCCGATCCGGCGCCCCGGCTGCGCTGGCTGCTGGACCGCGGGCTGCTGCTGCCGACGGCGCCCGGGACGGTCGTCCTGCCGCGCGAGGTGGCCCTGCATCTGCGCCGGGGCCTGGCGCACCGGACGCCCGAGCCGGTGCCGCCGGTGGTGGAGGCGGCCGCGGCGCACCGTCCACAGGTTGTGGACAGCACGGCGGCCGGGCAGGCGTACACCGCGCTCGCGACCGTCGAGGAGTTGCTGAAGGACTGGGACGAGGGCGGGCCTGCGGTGCTGCGGGCCGGGGGCCTGAGCGTGCGGGACCTGAAGCGGACCGCCGTCGCCCTGGACGTGCCGGAGCCGGTCGCCGCGTTCTGGGTGGAGCTGGCGTACGCGGCGGGCCTGATCGCCTCCGACGGGGAGGCCGACGAGCGGTTCGCGGCGACCCCGGCCTACGACGAGTGGCGCGAGCAGCCCCCCGCCGAGCGCTGGTCCCGCCTGGTCACGGCGTGGCTGGCGGCTACCCGGACGGCCGGCCTGGCCGGCGGGCGGGACGCGAAGGACCGGACGCTGTCCGCGCTCGGCCCGGGCCTCGACCGGTCGGCCGCGCCGGAGGTACGCCACCGGGTGCTGGCGCTGCTGGCCGCGCTGCCGGAGGGTGCCGCGCCGGACCCCGAGTCGGTGCTGGCCCGGCTGCGCTGGGAGCGCCCCCTGCGCGGCGCCCGGCCCGAGGACGACCTGCGCGGCCGGCTCGCCCGCTGGACGCTGTCCGAGGCGGAGCTGCTCGGCGTCACCGGCCGGGGCGCGCTGTCGGCCCACGGCCGGGCCCTGCTGGGGGCGCCCCCGGCTCCCGCGAAGGGCCCGGTGCCGGAGCCCTCGGGCCCGGGCGACAAGCTGCCCGTCCACCACCACCGCACCGCCCCGCTCACGCCCCTGTCCTTCCCCGAGCAGGCCGTCGCCTCGGCCGCGGCGGCCCGGCTGCTCGCGCCCCTGCTGCCCGAGCCGCTGGACCACGTGCTGCTCCAGGCCGACCTCACGGCGGTGGCGCCCGGGCCCCTGGAGCGGCCGCTGGCCGACATGCTGGGCGTGCTGGCGGACGTCGAGTCCAAGGGCGGGGCCACGGTCTACCGGTTCACGCCCGGGTCGGTGCGGCGCGCCCTCGACGCCGGGCAGACCGCTTCCGACCTGCACGCCTTCCTCGCGGCGCACTCCCGTACGCCGGTGCCGCAGCCGCTGTCGTACCTCATCGACGACGTGGCCCGCCGGCACGGGCAGCTGCGCGTGGGCGCGGCCTCGGCGTACGTGCGCTGCGACGACGACGCGATGCTGGGCGAGATCCTCGCCGACAAGCGGGCGGCCGGCCTGGGGCTGCGCCGGCTCGCCCCGACCGTGCTGGCCGCGCGGGCCGACCCGGCGGGGCTCCTGGAGGGGTTGCGGGCGATGGGGTTCGCGCCGGCCGCCGAATCCGCCGAGGGCGACGTGCTGATCACCCGCGCGCTGGCCCGCCGCACCCCGCCGCGCTCCGCGCCCGAGCCGGTCCCGGACGGCCCGCCCGTGCCCGACGACACCCTCCTCGCGGCGGCGCTGCGGGCCATCCGCGCGGGCGACCTCGCCTCCACCACGCCGCGCAAGCCCGGCACGGCCCCGGCCGCCGACGGGGCGCTGCCGCGCACGGACTCCGCCGAGACCCTCGCCACCATGCAGGCCGCCGTGCTCACCGGCGAGGCCCTGTGGATCGGCTACGTCAACGCCGAGGGCACCGCCAGCCAGCGGGTCATCGCCCCGATCCGCGTGGAGGGCGGTTTCGTCACGGCGTACGACCACACCGCGGACGAGGTCCGCACGTATCCGCTGCACCGGATCACCGGGGTCGCGGAGCTGGCGGACGACGCGGGCTGACGGCCCGCCGGGCCTCTCACCCGTTCGGGTGCATGCCGGCGTTCATGCACGCCACGCCGGGGATGTCCCACGCTCGGGCGACGTTGCCGGGCGCGCCGCATCACGCCGGGTGCCCGGGGGCAGCCACAGGGTGTCCCTGTGAGCGCTGTCGAAAGGAACTCCCAGCATGCGCGTTGTTCGTCGAGTCGCCGCCGTCCTGGCCACCGCCGCCCTGATGACGTTCGGGGGGCTGGCCACTCCGGCCTCCGCGGTCAGTATCGATGTCGCCGGCCTCGTCCTGGAGACGCCGCAGATCTGACCGGCTCCCGCGCCCGTCGGGCCGGTCCCCGCGTCCGGGGGCCGGCCCGCGGACGCGGTCTCCTCGGAAGGCCCTGTTCCGTCGTCTCCAGAAAGGCCCTGTCGTCCGATGCGTGAGAAACTGCCCGCCGTCGCCCTCACCGCCTTCGCCCTCGTGGGCGTGCTCGCGCCCTCCGCCGCGGCCGCCGGCGCGTTGCCCCTGCCGCTGCCGGCCGCCGAGCCGCTGGTCACCGAGGGAGTCACCATCGAGGGCCCGCTGGTCCAGAACGTCACTCTTCCCACGCTGCGCTAGCGCGCCGGGTCCGGTAGCTCTCGCCGTCCAGCCGCACGATCTCGGCGTGGTGGGCGAGCCGGTCGGTCATCGCCGGGGCGGACGCGCCGAAGACCTCGTTCCAGCGGCCGAGGGGGCGGTCGCTGGTGACGATCAGGGAGGCGCGCTCGTAGCGGTGGGCGACCAGCCGGAACAACAGCCCGGCGGTGTCCGGGTCGAAGGGCGTGTAGCCGACCTCGTCGACGATCAGGAGGGGGAGTCCGTCGAGCGCGGCCAGCTCCGCGTCGAGCCGGCCCGCGGCCCGGGCGTCGGTCAGCCGGGCGGCCCACTCGGCCGCGGTCGCGAACAGCACCCGGTGCCCGGCCTGGCAGGCCCGCACGCCGAGGGCGACGGCCAGGTGGGTCTTGCCGGTGCCGGGCGGGCCGACGAACACCACGTTGCGCCGGGCCGTGACGAACTCGGCCTTGCCGAGCCGGGCCACGGTCTCCCGGTCGAAGCCCCGCGGGTGCCGCTCGTCGAAGTCCTCGAGGAGCTTGCGGGCCGGGAAGCCGGCGGCGCGGATCCGGGCCTCCGCCTCGCCGTCCGGGTCGGGCTGCCGGGGCACGGACGGCGTGGCCGCCGCGGTCTCGGGCCGGGGCTCGGGGGCGGGCTCGCTCCGGGTGCGTTCCACGGGCGGCCGGTCCGCGTGCCCGCGATCGGCGTGCGCGGCCATCGGCCCGGACATGTAGGCCAGGATCGCCGCCGAGAAGATGAACGCCATGTGGATCACCGTCCCCCACAGCAGGGCGTGCTGCGAGGTGTGGTGGACGTCCACGAACATCTGCAGCAGGTGCACCGAGGAGATGCCCACGATCGCCGTGGCGAGCTTGACCTTCAGCACGTTGGAGTTGACGTGCGAGAGCCACTCGGGCTGGTCGCGGTGGCCCTGGAGACCGATGCGGGAGACGAACGTCTCGTAGCCGCCGACGATGACCATGATCAGCAGGTTGGCGATCATGACGACGTCGACCAGCTTCAGGACGGCGAGCATGACGTACGTCTCGGTGGCGTGCCCGCTCACGCACATGAGGATTAAGGTCCACAGCTCCTTGAAGAACTTGTAGACGTAGACGCCCTGGGCGGCCACGAGCCCGAAGTACAGCGGGGCCTGGAGCCAGCGGGTGGCGAACAGGGCGTATCCGAGCGTGGTGGTCGGCGGATTCTGCACCCCGCCATTCTTCGGGACCGCCATGGAAAAAGTGAATTCACACCACACTTTGGGATGAATAGGCATTCAGTACGACCGGAGCCGTTCCGGGACGCGCACGTCACAGCGCCGGACGCCGACGATCAGGCACACTGGACGTTTGGCCGAGCACTCACGCCAGGGTGCCGCCTCCAGAAAGGGACCCGCGTTGAACGGACCTCTCATCGTCCAGTCCGACAAGACCCTGCTCCTGGAAGTCGACCACGAGCAGGCCGACGACTGCCGTCGGGCCATCGCGCCGTTCGCCGAGCTGGAGCGGGCGCCGGAGCACATCCACACCTACCGCGTGACCCCGTTGGGTCTGTGGAACGCCCGCGCGGCCGGGCACGACGCCGAGCAGGTCGTGGACGCGCTCGTGCAGTACAGCCGCTACCCGGTGCCGCACGCGCTGCTCGTCGACGTCGCCGAGACGATGGACCGCTACGGCCGCCTCACCCTCTCCAAGCACCCGGCGCACGGCCTGGTCCTGACGACGACGGACCGTCCGGTGCTGGAGGAGGTCCTGAAGTCGAAGCGGATCGCGCCGCTGGTCGGCGCCCGGATCGACCCGGACACGGTCGCCGTGCACCCCTCCGAGCGCGGCCAGATCAAACAGACGCTGCTGAAGCTGGGCTGGCCGGCGGAGGACCTCGCCGGGTACGTCGACGGCGAGGCGCACCCGATCGAGCTGGCCGAGGACGGCTGGGCGCTCAGGCCGTACCAGAAGCAGGCGGTGGAGAACTTCTGGCACGGCGGTTCGGGCGTCGTCGTCCTGCCCTGCGGTGCCGGCAAGACGCTGGTGGGCGCCGGGGCGATGGCGCAGGCGAAGTCGACGACCCTGATCCTCGTCACGAACACGGTCTCCGCCCGGCAGTGGAAGCACGAGCTGGTGAAGCGGACCTCGCTCACCGAGGAGGAGATCGGCGAGTACAGCGGGACGCGGAAGGAGATCCGGCCCGTCACGATCGCCACGTACCAGGTGCTGACGACCCGGCGGAAGGGCGTCTACCCGCACCTGGAGCTGTTCGACTCCCGCGACTGGGGGCTGATCCTCTACGACGAGGTGCACCTGCTGCCCGCACCGGTCTTCAAGTTCACCGCCGATCTGCAGGCGCGCCGCCGGCTCGGCCTCACCGCCACCCTGGTCCGGGAGGACGGCCGGGAGTCGGACGTGTTCTCCCTGATCGGGCCCAAGCGGTTCGACGCGCCGTGGAAGGAGATCGAGGCGCAGGGCTACATCGCGCCCGCCGACTGCGTGGAGGTCCGGGTCAATCTGACGGACTCCGAGCGGCTCGCGTACGCCACGGCCGAGGCGGAGGAGAAGTACCGCTTCTGTGCGACGACCGCGACCAAGCGGAAGGTCACGGAGGCGATCGTGCGCCGCTTCGCCGGGCAGCAGATCCTGGTGATCGGCCAGTACATCGACCAGCTCGACGAGCTCGGCGAGCACCTCGGGGCGCCCGTGATCAAGGGTGAGACGTCGAACGCGCAGCGGGAGAAGCTCTTCGGCGCCTTCCGCGAGGGCGAGATCAGCGTGCTGGTGGTGTCCAAGGTCGCGAACTTCTCGATCGACCTGCCGGAGGCGACGGTGGCGATCCAGGTCTCGGGCACCTTCGGCTCACGGCAGGAGGAGGCCCAGCGCCTCGGCCGGGTGCTGCGGCCCAAGTCGGACGGCCACCAGGCGCACTTCTACTCCGTGGTCGCCCGGGACACCATCGACCAGGACTTCGCCGCGCACCGGCAGCGCTTCCTGGCCGAGCAGGGGTACGCGTACCGGATCATGGACGCGGACGAACTGCTCGCGGAGAACTGACCCGGGCCCGGGCCGGTCACCTGCGGCGGACCACGCCGACTTCCTCTCCGTACTCACCGAGGATGACCACGTCGAAGGCGGCGCCCGCGAAGACCCGGACGGCGCGCAGGGCGTCGCCGAGGAGGTGGCGGTGACTGCCCGAGACGGCGGTGGCGCCGGGCGGGCGGCCCGGTGCCGGGGCGGGGTGGACGGTTGCTGCGCTCATGTCTCCATGGTGCGTTTCGCCCCGTAAGACCCGCGTCGGTCTCGGGACCGAACCTGCCGGGGGCCCGCGTACGTCCCCGGGCTGACGCGTGCCCCTCAGGAAGGAGGGCGGCGACCCCTAGGGGACGGGAAAACCGTTCGCGTGCACCGGCCCCGCTCACCTACAATCTCCGCTCTTGCCCGCCTCCCTTCACGGAGTGCCGCCGGCCGGACGGAAACCGGCCGGCATCTCACCGTCCTTCCTTCAGCAGGTCCTTCCGGAGGCACCCCCTTGTCCACGCCCGTCGACGACCCGCTCGCGCGTGAGCGCTCCCACCTCGCCGCGTCCCGTGCCGCCCTGCGCGCCATGCGCGAGGACGTCGAAGCCCTCGACATCAGCGACGTCAGCGCGAACTGGGTCAACGCGCAGGTGCTGGCCCGCCAGATCGAGGAGCGCGTCAAGGCCCTGGCCGACCTCAGCGACACCCCGCTGTTCTTCGGCCGGCTCGACTACCTGCACGCGCCGGGGAGCGACCGGGCCGAGGGGGCGGACGGGGAACGCTTCTACATCGGGCGGCGGCATGTGCACGACCACGACGGCGACCCCATGGTCATCGACTGGCGCGCCCCGGTCTCGCAGCCGTTCTACCGGGCCTCCAAGAAGCACCCGATGGACATCGCGCTGCGCCGCCGCTTCGGCTACACGGGCGGCGACCTCACCGCCTACGAGGACGAGCACCTCTCGGACCCGGGCGAGGCGGCCCGCACCAGCAAGCTGCTCCAGCAGGAGATCGAACGGCCGCGTGTCGGCCCGATGCGGGACATCGTCGCCACGATCCAGCCCGAGCAGGACGAGATCGTGCGGTCCGGCCTCTCCGGCACGGTGTGCGTGCAGGGCGGCCCCGGGACCGGCAAGACCGCCGTCGGCCTGCACCGGGTCGCCTACCTCCTCTACGCACACCGCGAGCGCCTCGCCCGCACCGGCACGCTCGTCATCGGGCCGAACCGGTCCTTCCTCCACTACATCGAGCAGGTCCTCCCGGCCCTGGGCGAGCTGACCGTCCAGCAGGCCACCGTCGAGGACCTGGTCGCCCATGTCGAGATCAAGGGCACCGACGACGCCACGGCCGCGGTCGTCAAGGGCGACGCCCGCATGGCCGAGGTGCTGCGCAGGGCCCTCTACTCCCACGTCACGCTGCCCACGGAGCCGGTCGTGGTGGTGCGCGGCTCGCGCCGCTGGCGGGTCCCGGCCTACGAACTGGAGGCGATCGTCCGCGAGTTGCTGGACCGCGACATCCGCTACGGCGCCGCCCGCGAGGCCCTGCCGCAGCGCATCGCGCACGCCGTGCTGGTCCAGATGGAACGCTCGGGGGAGGCGCCCGACGACCGCGTGCAGGACGCGGTGGCCCGCAACAGCGCGGTGAAGGCGGCGGTCAAGGCGATCTGGCCGGCCGTCGACCCGGCGAAACTGGTGCTGCGGCTGCTGTCGGACGCGGAGTTCCTCGCCGCGCACGCGGACGGCCTCCTCGACGCGGACGAGCAGAAGGCGATCCTCTGGGCGAAGCCGGCGCGCAGCGTGAAGTCGGCCCGGTGGAGCACCGCGGACGCCGTGCTGATCGACGAGGCCACCGACCTGGTCCAGCGCACGCACTCCCTCGGCCACGTCGTCCTCGACGAGGCGCAGGACCTCTCCCCCATGCAGTACCGGGCGGTGGGCCGCCGCTGCACCACGGGCAGCGCGACGGTCCTCGGCGACCTGGCGCAGGGCACCACCCCGTGGGCGACGCGCAGCTGGCAGGAGGCCCTGGCCCACCTGGGCAAGCAGGACGCCGTAATCGAGGAGCTGACGGCCGGTTTCCGTGTCCCCACGGACGTCATCACCTACGCCTCACGCCTGCTCCCGCACATCGCCCCGGGCCTGACGCCGGTGGTGTCGATCCGGGAGAACCCGGGCCACTTCGAGGTCCGGCGGGTCTCCGGGACCGACGACGTGGTCGCCGCGTGCCGCGAGTCGCTGCGCCACGAGGGCTCGACGGGCCTGATCGCGGCCGACGCGCGCGTGCCCGAGCTGGCCGCGGCCCTGACGGCGGCCGGGATCCCGTACCTCGGGCCCGGCGAGGAGACCACCCGGGACACACGGCTGACCCTGGTCCCGGCGTCGCTGGCGAAGGGCCTGGAGTACGACTACGTGGTCCTGGACGAGCCGAGCGCGGTGGTCGACGGCGAACCCGACGAACGCACGGGCCTGCGCCGCCTGTACGTGGCCCTCACGCGAGCGGTCTCGGGCCTGACGGTGACCCATGCGGCCCCCCTGCCGGAGCAACTCGGGTAAGCGCCGGGCACCCTTCAGGAAGCGTCCACCGCGGCCCGCCACTCCGCGACGGCCTCGGCGGAGACCGGCTCGTCCCAGCCCCCGGGGCGAGCCGCCCCGCCGATGTGGAACCCGTCGACCCCGGCCTTGCGCAGCACCGGCACATGGTCGAGCCGCAGCCCGCCTCCGACCAGCAACTGCTGCCCGTAGCCCGGCTCCCCGGCCCGCCCGGCCTCCGCGAGCAGCACCGGCAGCCCGCCGTCGACCCCGTCCGCCGACCCGGCCGTCAGGTACGTGTCGAGTCCCGGCATCCCGTCCAGCTGCTTGCGCAGGGCCTCCCGGTCGGCGGCCCGGTCGATGGCCCGGTGGAACGTCCAGGGGCAGCCGTCCAGCGCCGCGACGACCCGCTCCACGGCCGCCAGGTCCACCGAGCCCCCTTCGTCGAGGAACCCGAGCACGAACTCCTCCGCCCCGGCCTCGCGCAGCTCAGCGGCCGCACCGGCCAGCCGGTCGACGTCCCCGGCCGCGAAACCGTCCGCCAGCCGGATCATCACGCGCAAGGAGATGTCCACGGCACGCCGGATCCCGGCGACGGTCGCGGCCGGCGGGGTGAGCCCGTCGGCCGCCATGTCGGTCACCAGTTCAAGGCGGTCCGCGCCGCCCGCCTGGGCGGCGACCGCGTCCTCGACCCCGAGGGCGATCACCTCCAGGACTGCACGCTTGCTCATGGGGCCCCTTCGTCGGCATGGCGTCGGCGTTCGACGACAGGTCTAGTCCAATCAAAGACTACGCTGCCCACTCCGGCCGGCTCCCAAGCACCCTCGGGGGCCCGGGCCCTCACCCGTAGATGTTCAGCTCGGCCGCCTCCACCCCGGCCAGCTCGAACGCGGGCGCCCCGTCCACCGGCCGCCCGGCGTACAGCCGCACCAGGGTCGGCCCGTCCCCGATGAACCGGCCCGGGGGCCGCTCCCCGCCGGTCTCGCCCAGCCGCAGCGGCTCGTCCAGGTCGTCGAGGTCGGCGTGGAGCGGCACGTGCCCCCGCTCCCGGGTGAGCCGGGCCAGCAGGGCGAGCGCGTCCGGCAGCCCGGCCCCGCCGTAGGCGCCCGGCTCCCCGAGGGCCTCGCGCACGTCACCGGCGTGCACCCACTCCCCCAGGGCGAGGCCGTCCAGCTTCCCGTCCGCCCCGGCGATCACCGGCCCGGCCTCGGTCATCCCGCGCTCCAACTCGTCGACGATCCGCGCGTCGCTCCAGCCGGCCCGTTCGGCGATGTCCCGGTCGTTGGACCCGGGCGAGAACACGCCCGGCTCGAACCGGCCCTGTGCCACCCGCGTCAGGGCGGCCGAGCAGTGCGCCAGCACGTCCCGCACCGTCCAGCCCGGGCACGCGGCGACGGGCCGCGCGAAGTCCTCCTCTGCCCTGCCCCGCAGCAGCGGGATCAGCGCGTCACGCTCGATCGTGAGCAGCCGGCCGGGCTGCTCGGGGTCACGTACGTCGTGCACATCGGCAGGAGTCGTCATGTACCCCACGCTAGGTGCCTTACCCCGGTCGGCGGGAGAATGACCCCATGGCCGATCTCGACACCCTGCGCACCCGCTTCGCCCGCACCCTGGAAGCGGCCCGGGGGCCGGCCGGCGGCCCCGACCCGGCGCCGTACGCCGAGGACCTGCTCGGCCGCTGGCAGGAGCCCCAGCGCCGCTACCACACGGTCGAGCACCTGGCGGCGGTACTGGACCGCGTGGACGTCCTGGAGGAGTACGCACGCGACCCGGAGGCGGTCCGGCTGGCGGCCTGGTTCCACGACGCGGTCTACCTGCCCGACCGCTCCGAGAACGAGGAACGCTCCGCGCGGCTCGCCGAACGGGCCCTCGCGGAAGCCGGTGTTCCCGACGCGAGGACGGCCGAGGTGGCCCGTCTGGTCCGCCTCACCGTCACGCACGACCCCGCGGACGACGACCCCGACGGCCAGGTCCTGTGCGACGCCGACCTGGCGATCCTCGCCTCGCCCCCGTCGGCGTACGCCGCGTACACGACCGCGGTCCGCGCGGAGTACCACTTCGTCCCGAACGACGCCTTCCGCACGGGCCGGGCCGGGATCCTGCGTCAACTCCTCGCCCTGCCCCGGCTGTTCCGGACCCCCTACGGGGCGGAGCGCTGGGAGGCGACGGCCCGCTACAACCTCACCGCCGAGCTGGAAATGCTGTCGCTCCCCGCGCACGATCCCTCGTAGCCTGCCCACCATGTGGACAACGGGCGCGGAACAGGTGGAACAGGCCGTCGCGGAGTGCGTGGGCGTGCTGGGGGAGGTCGCCGGGCGGGACTGGACGGGGGTGCGGGCCGGGCGGCTGGAGTGGAGCTGCCGGGAGACCGCGGTGCACATCGCCGAGGACCTCATCGCGTACGCGGGGCAGCTGGCGGGGCGGGAGCGGGACGGGTACTCGCCGTTCGAGTTGTCGCTGGAGGAGGGGAGCGACAACGCGGGCGCGCTGCGGGTGATCGCGTCGATGGGCGCGCTGCTGGCCGCCGCCGTCCGCACCGCCCCGCGCGAGGTGCGGGCCTTCCACCCGTACCCGTTCCGCAGCGCGAACCGCGAGGGGTTCGCCGCCATGGGTGTGGCCGAGGTGCTGCTGCACACCCACGACATCGCCGAGGGGCTCGGCATCACCTACGAACCCGACCCGGCGCTGTGCGGCTTCGTCCTCACCCGGATCTTCCCGCACGTCCAGCCCGGCCCCACCCCCTGGCGGACCCTGCTGTGGGCCACCGGCCGCGGCGAGCTGCCCGGGCGCACGCCCGTCACCGAGTGGCGGTGGAGCAACAACCTGGTCCTCGACTCCGAGCGCCTCACCCTTCAGGGCGTCACCCCGGCGGCGGCCACCGATCTGTCCACGGTCGGCGACGGCGGCTTCGCCTGGCTGGACGGCGGGCCGGCCGAGGGCACCCGGGTCGGCGCCGGACTGGTGTACAAGCAGTACGAGGACGGCGTCCACCGGCCGGAGTGGGGCATGTACGTGCTGGTCCGCCGGGAGGACGGCCGCGCGCTCGGCGCCATGGGGTTCCACGGCGTCCCGGACGAGGCCGGCCGGGTCGAGGTCGGCTACGACCTCGTCGAGGCGGCCCGCGGCCACGGCTACGCCACCGAGGCCCTGCGCGCGCTGTCGTCCTGGGCGCTGGCCCGGCCGGAGGCGCTGGTCGTCGTCGCGAACGTCGAGCCGGGCAACCTGCCCTCGCAGCACGTCCTGGCCCGGGCCGGGTTCACCCGCGTCGCCGAGGACCCCGAGCACCTGACCTACGAACTGGGCGTGTCCGGCGACCGGTAGCGCCCCTTGCGCCGCCGCAGCCCCGAGCCGTGCAGCAGCCGCACCACCTCGCGGCTGCTGACCTCCACGGCCCCGGCCGCCACCACCTCCGCGTACCGCTGGGCGGGTATGTCGTAGTGGTCGCGTTCGAAGGCGCGGCGGGGCACGCCCAGGCGGGCGGCGAAGGTGTGGAGTTCGTCGTAGGAGACGTCGCTGACCAGGTGCGACCAGAGGCGGCCGTGGCCGGGCCAGGTGGGCGGGTCGATGTAGATCGTCACGCCGGTCTCACGAGGACGCCGGCCCGCCGAGGGCCTCGCCGAGCGCTCCCACGGCCGCGACCTTCACCCCGGCCTCGGTGCACACCCAGTGCGGGTCGGGCCCCAACTCCGGTTCCACGTGCAGCGCGTGCGGCTCGCCCGTGCCGCACACCGGGCACAGCGGCCAGCGGCCGTACCGCTCCAGCAGGGCGTCCTGGACGTCCTGCGCGACCAGGCCGGCGACGAACCGCGCGCCCTCCGGCCACTGCTCGACCCACCATCGCCGCTGCGTGATGGACTGCTCCACCAGCGACACGACGTCGGCGTCGGCGACGCGTCCCGCGACGAGGTCGGCGAGCACGAGGGCGCGGGCGGCGTGCAGCGTCTGCTCCAGAGGGCTGATGGGGTCCATGCCCCCATTGTGCGCACTCTTGACCACGACGCCGAGCCGAAAATATCTTTCAGAGGTGACCCATAGAGTGAAGGAAATTTTCGCCAGTGAGCGCGGTGGCCCGGGCGGCACGGGTGGCACCCCGCCCGCTCCCGCCGCCCTCGCGGCCAAGGTCCGCACACTCGCCCCGTCGATGACGCGTTCCATGCAGCGTGTCGCCGAGGCCGTGGCGGGCGACCCGGCCGGCTGCGCGGCCCTCACGGTCACCGGCCTCGCCGAGCTCACCGGCACCAGCGAGGCGACCGTCGTACGCACCGCCCGGCTGCTGGGCTACCCCGGCTACCGGGACCTGCGCCTGGCCCTCGCCGGGCTCGCCGCCCAGCAGCAGTCCGGCCGCGCCCCGGCCATCACGACGGACATCGCGGTGGACGACCCGATCGCCGACGTGGTCGCCAAACTCGCCTACGACGAGCAGCAGACCCTCGCCGACACCGCGGCCGGGCTCGACACGGTCCAGCTGGGCGCCGCCGTCACCGCCCTGGCCGGCGCCCGCCGCACCGATGTGTACGGGGTCGGGGCGTCCGGGCTGGTCGCCCAGGACCTCACGCAGAAGCTGCTGCGCATAGGGATGGTGGCGCACGCCCACAGCGACCCGCACCTGGCCGTCACCAACGCCGTGCAACTGCGCGCGGGCGACGTGGCGATCGCCATCACGCACTCCGGGTCGACCGGGGACGTCATCGAGCCGCTGCGGGTCGCCTTCGAGCGCGGGGCGACGACGGTGGCGATCACCGGCCGCCCCGACGGCCCGGTCACGCAGTACGCCGACCACGTCCTGACCACGTCCACCGCACGCGAGAGCGAGCTGCGCCCGGCGGCGATGTCGTCCCGGACCGGCCAGCTCCTCGTGGTGGACTGCCTGTTCGTGGGGGTGGCGCAGCGGACGTACGAGACGGCGGCGCCGGCGCTGTCGGCGTCGTACGAGGCGCTGGCCCACCGGCATCGCTCCTGAGGCAGCCGCCCCGCCCAGCACCGGAAAGACACGGAAAGAGCCGTCCATGACCTCCACCTCCAACCCCCGTGACCTCAGAGCAGAGTTGGAGTCCCTGACCACCGAGGCCTTCCGGCCGGACCTCGCGGACATCGACCGGCTGCCCACCCTGGACATCGCGCGGCTGATGAACGGCGAGGACGCGACCGTCGCCGGGGCGGTCGCGGCCCGGCTGCCCGAGATCGCCACCGCGATCGACGCCGTGGCGCGGCGGATGACCCGGGGCGGCCGCCTGGTCTACGCGGGCGCCGGCACGGCGGGCCGGATGGGCGTCCTGGACGCCTCGGAGTGCCCGCCCACCTTCAACACCGATCCCTCCCGGGTCGTCGGCCTGATCGCGGGCGGCCCGGGGGCCGTGGTCACCTCGGCCGAGGGCGCGGAGGACTCCCGGGAGCTGGCCCGGGCCGATCTGGAGCCCTTCGGACTGACCCCCGACGACACGGTGGTCGGCATCTCGGCGTCCGGCCGCACGCCCTACGCCATCGGCGCGGTCGAGTACGCCCGGGACCGCCGCTGCCTCACCGTCGGCCTGTCCTGCAACCCCGGCAGCCCGCTCGCGGCGGCCGCCGAGCACGGCATCGAGATCGTCGTCGGCCCCGAGCTCCTCACCGGCTCCACGCGCCTGAAGGCCGGAACGGCGCAGAAGCTCGTCCTCAACATGCTGTCGACGATCACGATGATCCGGCTGGGCAAGACGTACGGGAACCTGATGGTCGACGTCCGCGCCTCCAACGACAAGCTCCGCGCCCGCTCCCACCGCATCGTCGCCCTCGCCACCGGTGCCGGCGACGAGGAGATCGAGCGGGCCCTGGCCACCACCGACGGCGAGGTGAAGAACGCGATCCTGACGATCCTGGCCGACGTGGACGGCCCGACGGCGGCCCGCCTGCTGGAGGAGTCCGAGGGACACCTGCGCACGGCCCTGGCGGCGGCGACGGACTGACCCCCGGATCAGCGGTACCGGGCCACGTACTCGTCGAACGGCTCGATGCCCACGCCCGCGCGCAGTTCGTCCACGCGCTCGGGCTCGGCACACGGCCAGGGGATGGGCGAGCCGTCCTCCGTGACACCGGCGATCTGGGTGCCGTAGACCTGCTCACGTCCCTCGTTCACATACGTGCGGTCCCGCAGGAAGGCCAGCTCGCGGGCACCGGCCTCCCCCGCCGCCACGGCCTCCTCCATCAGCCGCAGGGCCCGCCGCTGCACGTCCAGTTGCCGGTCGGCGTGCTGGGCGACGAGCCAGGCGGCCCGGGCCGCGTCCGCTCCGACGAGGGCGGCGGTGGGCCAGCCGACCTCGTCCATGATCTCCCTCAGCCGGTCCCCGTGCCGGGCGGTGAGCCGCCGCCACGCCAGCTGTTCGGCCCGGTCCTCGCTGTGCGCGGCCCCGGCCACGGCCATGCCGTGCTCGGCGGCGGCCATCGCGGTCAGCTCGTCCGCCAGGGCCGTCAGATCGCGGGTCATGTCCAACTCCCTTACTGCTAAGTCTGGTCGGCAAGACCCTAAAGCCGCATTCGGCTCGAAAAGATCATTCCGGAGCATGGCGACAGCCACCCCCCGGAGAGGGGATACTGGATCTACGCCCGCTTGCCCGCCTCCCGGTTGACCTGCCGCACACGAGCCCGCAACGCCTCCCCGACCGGCAGCGACCGCAGCACCTCGGTCAGATGCTCGGCCGTCCGTACGTTGCACCGCCCCAGATCGACCAGGGCGAACGGCTCGTCGCTCGCGGCCGTGACGGGGTCGACGCACAGGGACGGCAGCACGACACCGACTGCGGCGAGGGCGTCCCGCAGCGACTCCACGATCTCTTCGGTCGAGCGCACGTTCTCCTACCTCCACGCTGAGTTTCCGATTCGCCACCCAGCGTGTCCGAGCCGCCTCTAACCTGGCCATACACGGCGGTCCAACAACCCGATATGTACGACAGGGAGTTGCCCATGCCCGGACCCAGGGACCTCGACCCGTCCTCCTCCCCACGGGCCCTCCTGGGCGCCGAACTCCGCCACGCCCGCGAGAAGGCCGGCCTCAGCCAGGAGGAACTGGGCCAGCGGTTGTTCGTGAGCGGCTCGTTCATCGGGCAGTTGGAGGCGGGCACGCGCAGGATGCAGCGGGAGTACGCGCGTCTGCTGGACGAGGCGCTGGGGACGGAGGACTTCTTCCAGCGGCACTGCGGGGCGGCGGCGAAGTCGAGGTATCCGGAGCACTTCGCGGAGGCGGCGGAAGCGGAGGCGCAGGCCACCGAGATCCGTGAGTACGCACCCCTCCTGATCCCCGGCCTGCTCCAGACGCCCGACTACGCGCGGGCCGTCTGCCGGGCCTACCAGCCGACGGCGCCCGAGGAGAAGATCGAGGAACTCGTGGCCGCGCGGATCGAGCGCGCCCGCCTGCTCAGCAATCCAACAGAGCCCTTGTTGTGGGCGGTGCTTGACGAATCCGCACTTCGGCGGGTGACGGGGGGACCCGGGGTGATGGCTGAGGCGTTACGCCATCTCGCGGACCTGGGCCGCCGTGGCCGGGCCATCGTCCAGGTGCTGCCGTTCGACGCGGGCGCGCATCCCGCGATGGAGGGCTCGGTCAAGCTGATGGACTTCGAGGACGCCCCACCGCTGGTCTACTTCGAAGGCGTTGGCACCGGACGGCTGGACGACGACCCGGCGGTCATCAAGCACCAGAAGTTCACCTACCAGCTCCTCACGGCCTGCGCGCTCTCCCCAAAGAACTCCCTGGCCGCCATCGAGGCGATGGCGGAGGATTACGCCCATGAGGAGCATCACTGAGGCCCGCTGGCACAAGTCCAGCTACAGCGGCGGCAGCGGCGGCAACTGCCTCGAAGTAGCCGACGGTCACACCACTGTCGTCCCCGTCCGCGACTCCAAGAACCCCCACGGCCCGAAGCTCGTGTTCCGGGCCACCGCCTGGGCCGCTTTCGTCGCGAACCTCAAGGACGAGACGGCCTGAGCTTCGGGACCCGGGCTTCGAGCCCTGTTTTCAAGGAATGGGAGGAGGGCCTCAACCCGCCCTCCCGCCCCGCGATTTGACGCGAAGCGTTCGGCTTGCCACGGACAGTCACGTACCTCTAACGTGCCTGCATAAGCAACGGCCCCCGCCCGGTGCGCCAACACCTGCGGGGGCCTACCTACGAGATCGAAGCGCCGATCCCATGGCTGACGCCCACTTTAGTGCTGCCCTCCCGTCCGCGCACCCCATGGCCAACCCCGGCTACGGCAAGCGCTCCACTCCCGATCAACTCCGCGCCACACCACACGACTTCGCCCACCTCCCACCCCGCGAAGCCGCCATCGCCGCGTACCTCGACCGCCTCCCCGACGGCGCCGACATCTCCGTGAAGACGCTGGCCAAACACCTCCCGTACGGCCAGTGCGCCCTGAGCACCGCCCTCAACCGCATCCAGCAGGCGGGCCATCTGCGCCGGGGTCGGGAGTGCGTCACGGCCGACGACGGCAGTTCCCGCTGGATCACCCGATCGTGGTGGTCCCGCACGGCCCGGGACGACGACTGGTGGGCGGCCTTCACGAGCGGCGACGTGCCGAAGGAACCGCGGCGCCCCACCCGCTCCCGGGCCCACATCCTCCTGGCCGCCCTCGGCCACTCCGCACCCGTGCTGTCGCTCTCCCAGGCCGACTGCGCGGCGCTCGCCCCGCTGGTGACAGAGTGGTTCGAGCGGGGTGCCTCCGAGGACGACGTCCTGCACGCCCTCACCGCCGGCCTGCCGACACCCGTCCACCACCCCGCCGCCCTGGTCCGCACCCGCCTGACCGGCAAGCTCCCGCCCCCACCGGCCCCGCGTCCGCCCCTGCGGGTCCTGGAGTGCGCGAACTGCGGCGCGCCGGGACGCCCGGAGTCCCTGCCGGGGGGTCGTTGCAGCGCCTGCCGGGGCGAAAACACCCCCGCGCAACCCCCCGCACCCCTGCCCGCCCCCTCCGTACACGACCACGCGGCCCGCATCCGCGCCGCGATGGACCTGCGCCGCCGGGAGCGGATTCCGCCGACCGGGGACAATGGACGGCATGAACCACGCCCAGCTGACCGCACTCGGCCGCGCCCTCCGGCTCCTCGGTGAGCACGGGGAGGCCCTCACCGCCGACATCCCGGACGCCAAGCTGCACGAGGTGAGGACGGATCTGCGGCGGGCCCTCGACCTGCTGGAGGAGAGCGTTGCGAACGCCGCGCCCAGCACCCGCTGCCCCGAGCATCCCAACGGCCCGGTCGACGAGGCCGCCCCCGACCTGTGCCTGCTGTGCGAGACCCGGCGCCGGGCGGCCCGCCGCAACGAGTTCAACGGACCCGCTCCCCATCAGCCGCAGACCGAGCCCGTCCAGTCGCGGTACGGCGTGCGCGGCGACCGCCCCCAGCCCCAGCAGCGCTGGCTGCCGGAGCTGTGGAACGGCCAGACCTGGCAGCTGTGCGGCACCCCGCGCCGGGACCGCCGCGAGGCCGAGCTGTACATCGCCGCCCAGCGCCGCGCGCCCCGGGCCGCCATGGCGTACCGGCTGGTGCACGAGTTCACCGACTACGAGGTGCTGCGGGTGTGGGGCACGCCGGTGCGGGTCGACATCGAGCCGATGGGCAACCTGTAGGCGCCTAGAGCAGCGGCAGCGGGGTGAAGTCGTACCCCTCCCACAGGCGCCGCGCCGCCTCCTCCGGGTAGGGCGCGACCACCGGCTCCGCGTCCAGCACCTGCACCAGCCGCCGCTCCTCGTCGTAGGCCGGCCAGCCCGGATCGCCCGTCCTCGCGAACGTCGTCCAGGAGGAGCGGAAGCGGGACGACAGCGCCAGGGCCTCGGGGGACGGCTCGGCGCCCGCGAACAGCAACGCCCCCAGGTCCGCCCCGTACGTGCCGAACAGCAGCGGGATGTCCAGGCCGTGGCAGGCGCCGAGCGCGCCGCCGTCGCCCGGGGCCGGCCAGGTCAGTTCATAGACGTGCGCGCTGCCACCGCCAGCGCGGTGCGCCTCGGCCAGGTGGAGGGAGGGCATGGCGAACAGCCAGTCCGTCTGGACACGTTCGTACAGCTCGCTCGGGGAGGCGTCGGGGAAGGCCGCGCGGTAGGCCGCTTCCCCGTCGGGGCCGGGGGCGAACAGGCGCAGGGCCGCGCCCGCCCGGTCGTCGGTGACCCGGCCGAGCTGCCCGGCCAGGGCGGCGAAGAGGCGGTACTCGTCGCGGTTGTGGCCGACGAGCAGGTCGATGTCCTTCGCCACTCCGGACGCCAGGGCCCGCCACGGCGTCGCCGGCAGGACCTCGCCGTCGACCACCGGGGAGAAGGGGGTCACCGTGGGCGCCGCCCGGCCCCAGCGGTCGAGGTACCGCGGCATCTTCGGGCCCAGCGACTCCCCCGCCGACGTCAGCCGGCGCGGATCCACCGCCGACAGGTCGGCGACCGTGGGGCGCAAGCCCACCTCGGCGGCGAGGGCCGTGCCGATGTCCCGGGCCAGCGCGGCGGAGAAGAACGGCCCCGGCACGCTCTGCGCGATCGCCCGCCGGAACAACCCGGCCGCGCGGTCCATCACCATGAGCGAGGCCACCGACCCCGCGCCCGCCGACTCACCGAAGACCGTCACCTGACCCGGGTCGCCGCCGAACGCCTCGATGTTGTCGCGCACCCACTCCAGCGCGGCCACCTGGTCGAGCAGGCCGCGGTTGGCGGGCGCCCCCTCGATGTGGGCGAACCCCTCCATGCCGACGCGGTAGTTGAGGGTGACGACCACGACGTCGCCGTCGACGGCTATGTGCCGGGCGTCGTAGCCGGGGCTGCCGGCGTGGCCGAGCTTGTAGGCACCGCCGTGGATCCACACCATCACCGGGCGGCGGGCGGCCGGGTCGGGGTCGGGGGTCCAGACGTTGACCGTGAGCCAGTCGTCGCCCTGCGGGACGTCGAACAGTCCCGGGCCGCCCATCAGGCCGAGGTCCTGCGGGGGCGGCGGGCCGAAGGCGTACGCCTCCCGTATGCCGTCCCAGGGCCGGGCGGGGCGCGGCGCCTGGAAGCGGGCCTCGCCCACCGCAGGCGCGGCGAAGGGGACGCCACGGAAGACCGCGAGCCCTTCCTCACGGCGTCCGCGCACCGCGCCGGCGGTGGTGCGCACCACCGGCCCGGGCCGCTCGGAGGGGCCGTCCGCGGGCGGGCGGGCCTCGGTCGTCGTCATCTGGGTCTCCTCACGGGTGCCGGTGATCAGGCGCTCGGCCAGTGTGCTTGACCGGGGCAACCGGATCCAGACACCCGTGGGGCGGACCGAGGGGTCAGCTGAGGGTCTTCAGCGCCGTCGCGTCGTACGGCGCCAGCTCGTCGAAGCGGCCCGACAGGACCTTCCGGGCCCACTCGGGGTCCTGCAGCAGGGCGCGGCCGACGGCGACCATGTCGAACTCGTCGCGCTCGAAGCGGTCCAGGAGATTGCCGAGGTCGCCGACCTCGGAGCCCTGGCCCTGGAAGGACTTGAGGAAGTCGCCGCCGCTCAGGCCGACCGAGCCGACGGTGATGGCGGGCTTGCCGGTGAGCTTCTTGGTCCAGCCGGCGAGGTTCAGGTCGGAGTCGTCGAACTCGGGGACCCAGTAGCGGCGGGTGGAGGCGTGGAAGGCGTCGACACCGGCGGCGGCCAGCGGGGTCAGAATGGACTCCAGCTCCTCCGGGGTCTCGGCGAGCCGGGCGTCGTAGGCGTCCTGCTTCCACTGCGAGTAGCGGAAGATGACGGGGAAGCCGGGGGAGACGGCCTCGCGGACGGCCGCGACGATCTCCGCCGAGAACCTGGCGCGGGCGACGCGGTCACCGCCGTAGGCGTCGGTGCGGCGGTTGGTGCCCTCCCAGAGGAACTGGTCGAGCAGGTAGCCGTGGGCGCCGTGCAGCTCCACGCCGTCGAAGCCGATCCGCTCGGCGGCCGCGGCGGCCTCGGCGAACGCGCCGACGACGGCGTCGATGTCGGCCTGCGTCATGATCTTGCCGGTGCCCTCGGTGCCGTCCGTGCGGATACCGGAGGGGCCGACGGCCGGGGCGTCGGCGACGGGCGGGTCACCCTGCTTGCGGACCATGCCGATGTGCCACAGCTGCGGCACGATCGTGCCGCCCTCGGCGTGCACCGCCTCGGCGACCTTCGCCCAGCCCGCGAGCTGTTCCTCGCCGTGGAACCGCGGCACCCGGTCGCTCTGCCCGGCCGACTCGTGCCCGACGTAGGTGCCCTCGGTGACGATCAGGCCGACCCCGGCGGCGGCGCGGCGCGCGTAGTACGAGACGACGTCGTCGCCGGGCACGCCGCCCGGGGAGAACATGCGCGTCATCGGCGCCATGGCGATCCGGTTGGGGACGGTCAGGCCGCCCAGGGCGACGGGCCGGGACAGGATTTCGGCGGCACGGGAGGTGGCGACGGTCACGTGGGGGCTCCTTCGGATACCGGACAGTATGCGCATACCAGGCAGTATGTGCATGTGCATGGGACCTCAGGGTCAACCACGCGGCCCGCCTCCGCCATCCCGCGCCCCCTGTGATCCCGCACACGCCCGAGGGCGGCACCTCCTGCAGTAGGAGGTGCCGCCCTCGGAAAGGACGTTGACCGACCGGGTCGATCAGAAGTCCATGTCACCGCCCGGCATACCGCCACCGGCGGGCGCGGCGGCCTTCTCCGGCTTGTCGGCGATGACGGCCTCGGTGGTGAGGAACAGTGCGGCGATGGAGGCGGCGTTCTGCAGCGCGGAACGGGTCACCTTCGCCGGGTCGATGATGCCCTCGGCGATCATGTCGACGTACTCACCGGTCGCGGCGTTCAGGCCGTGGCCGACGGGCAGGTTGCGCACCTTCTCGACGATGACGCCACCCTCGAGACCACCGTTGACGGCGATCTGCTTGAGCGGGGCCTCCAGGGCCAGCTTCACGGCGTTGGCGCCGGTCAGCTCGTCGCCCTCCAGGTCCAGCTTCTCGAAGACCGAGGAGGCCTGCAGCAGGGCCACGCCACCACCGGCGACGATGCCCTCCTCGACGGCCGCCTTGGCGTTGCGCACGGCGTCCTCGATGCGGTGCTTGCGCTCCTTGAGCTCCACCTCGGTGGCGGCACCGGCCTTGATGACCGCGACACCGCCGGCGAGCTTCGCCAGGCGCTCCTGCAGCTTCTCGCGGTCGTAGTCCGAGTCGCTGTTCTCGATCTCGGCGCGGATCTGGTTGACCCGGCCCTGGACCTGCTCGGCGGAGCCGGCACCGTCGACGATGGTGGTCTCGTCCTTGGTGATGACGACCTTGCGGGCCTTGCCCAGCAGGTCGAGCGTGGCGTTCTCCAGCTTGAGGCCGACCTCCTCGGAGATCACCTCGCCGCCGGTGAGGATGCCGATGTCCTGCAGCATCGCCTTGCGGCGGTCGCCGAAGCCCGGGGCCTTGACGGCGACGGACTTGAAGGTGCCGCGGATCTTGTTGACGACCAGGGTCGACAGGGCCTCGCCCTCGACGTCCTCGGCGATGATCAGCAGCGGCTTGCCCGACTGCATGACCTTCTCCAGGAGCGGGAGCAGGTCCTTGACGTTGGAGATCTTGGAGTTGGCGATCAGGATGTACGGGTCGTCGAGGACGGCCTCCATACGCTCCATGTCGGTGGCGAAGTACGCCGAGATGTAGCCCTTGTCGAAGCGCATACCCTCGGTGAGCTCCAGCTCCAGACCGAAGGTCTGGGACTCCTCGACGGTGATGACGCCTTCCTTGCCGACCTTGTCCATGGCCTCGGCGATGAGCTCGCCGATCTGGGTGTCGGCGGCGGAGATGGAGGCCGTGGAAGCGATCTGCTCCTTGGTCTCGACGTCCTTCGCCTGCTCCAGCAGGGCCGCGGAGACGGCCTCGACGGCCTTCTCGATACCGCGCTTGAGGGCCATGGGGTTGGCACCGGCGGCCACGTTGCGCAGACCCTCGCGCACCAGGGCCTGGGCGAGAACGGTCGCCGTGGTCGTACCGTCACCGGCGACGTCGTCCGTCTTCTTGGCGACTTCCTTGACCAGCTCGGCGCCGATCTTCTCGTACGGGTCCTCGAGCTCGATCTCCTTGGCGATGGAGACACCATCGTTGGTGATCGTGGGCGCGCCCCACTTCTTCTCGAGGACGACGTTGCGGCCCTTGGGGCCGAGCGTCACCTTCACGGCGTCCGCGAGCTGGTTCATGCCGCGCTCGAGGCCGCGCCGCGCCTCCTCGTCGAACGCGATGATCTTGGCCATGTGAAGTGGTCCCTCCAGGACTGGGGGTGATTACTTCGGACCGCGCCCGCGCCCGCGACGGACGGCCCCCGACCGGTGGTTCCTTGCCCCACCTGGTCCGTGGCCTCACCGACCCGGTCCTTACGTTGTCACTCTCACCTTCAGAGTGCTAACGCAATGATTAGCACTCGGGCATGCAGAGTGCAAGGCGCGCCCGCGTAGCGGGTGCTCATTGAGGGGTGGCGGTCGGGCGACGGGCGGGCGCAAGCGCCTCCCGGGGATCGGGCCGGTCCGTCAGCCCCCGGCGAACACCCCCCGGCACCCCCTGAACAGGCCGAAGGGCCCGCACCCCGAGGGGTGCGGGCCCTTCTGAGAAGACCGGTCGCTTGCGCGTTGGTCGTGGTGCGCGTTCAGGCAGAGACGCGAACCATGTCGGCCTGCGGCCCCTTCTGGCCCTGCGAGATCTCGAACTCGACCCGCTGGCCCTCTTCCAGGGTGCGGTAGCCGTCCATCTGGATCGCGCTGTAGTGGACGAAAACATCCGCACCACCGTCGACCGCGATGAAGCCGTACCCCTTCTCCGCGTTGAACCACTTGACGGTGCCCTGAGCCATGCCTAACTCCCCTATTACTGGCCCTTGCACAGATCCACACTTCGCGGACCCGGGTCAGACCTCACCCCCCACGGTTGGGGGCGTGCGCCGGAACGCGTCGACCGCGGCTGAATGTATCTGTCCAACTGCCGTCTGCAACAGGTCAATCGGACGAGAATTCTGGACGCACAGGGTCCGGAATGTAGGGAGAGTTCGCCCGAATTCAGGGCAATTCGGGCCACACAAAACGCGCAAAAGCCGCGAAAGGCGCGCACACTTTGGCTACATCTTGTCGGGCTCGGAGCGGGAATTCGGGGTGCCGATCAAAGGATCGGGATCGCGTTCCCCAACTGTACCGCGCTCAATCACATGGAATTGCCCCCTCCGCTTCTCTCACGGTGAGGGCAATTCGATGAACTCTCCGTGACCGGCATTACTCCAGGTAACAATCAGGCCGGCCGACCGGTTATGGACGTGCTCAGCCTCCGGCGACGGCCGGGATGATCGACACGCCGGCACCGTCCGGGGTGGCCGTCTCCAGCCCCTGCTCGAACCGCACGTCGTCGTCGTTCACGTACACGTTGACGAACCGGCGCAGCTTGCCCTGGTCGTCCAGCACGCGGGCGGCGATCCCGGTGTGGTTCTTCTCCAGATCGGCGATGACCTCGCCCAGGGTCGCCCCCTCGGCGGCGACCTCGGCCTGCCCGCCGGTGTAGGTACGCAGGATGGTGGGGATGCGAACGGTGACGCTCATCGGAAATGTCCTCCGGTTCTTCTTGGGCAACGGCTGGGGCACGCCCTCGGGGGGCGCGGGGCTGTGCTGACATGCGGCTCCGCCGCGTGGGCGCGGCCGGCCCCCACCGGCCCGCAGCGAACAACGACGCTCAGACGAGCCCGGCCGCCCGGAACGACTCCAGGCTCGGGCGAATGGTCGCGGTCAGCCCCGTGCCCGCCACCGCGTCCAGCGTCTTCAGACCATCCCCGGTGTTGAGCACGACCGTGGTCTTCGTGGGGTCGAGAACCCCGTTCTCGACAAGCTTCTTCGTCACGCCCACCGTCACACCACCGGCGGTCTCCGCGAAGATCCCCTCGGTCCTGGCAAGGACCTTGATCGCGTCGACGACCTGCTCGTCGGTCACGTCCTCCACCGCACCGCCCGTGCGCCGCGCGATGTCCAGCACGTACGGCCCGTCCGCCGGGTTCCCGATCGCCAGCGACTTGGCGATCGTGTCCGGCTTCTGCGGCCGCACCACGTCGTGCCCGGCCTTGAACGCCGTCGACACCGGCGAGCAGCCCTCGGCCTGCGCACCGAAGATCCTGTACGGCCTGTCCTCGACCAGCCCGAGCTTGATCAGCTCCTGCAGACCCTTGTCGATCTTCGTGAGCTGCGAGCCCGAGGCGATGGGCACCACGATCTGGTCCGGCAGCCGCCAGCCGAGCTGCTCGCAGATCTCGTAGGCCAGCGTCTTGGAGCCCTCGGCGTAGTACGGCCGCAGGTTGACGTTGACGAAGCCCCAGCCCTCGCCGGCCGGGTCGCCGATCAGCTCGGAGCAGAAGCGGTTCACGTCGTCGTAGTTGCCCTCGATGCCGACGAGCTCGCCGCCGTAGACCGCGGCCATGACGACCTTGCCCTGCTCCAGGTCGTGCGGGATGAACACGCACGAGCGGAAGCCGGCCCGGGCCGCGGCGGCGCCCACCGCGCCGGCCAGGTTGCCGGTGGAGGAGCAGGAGAGGGTGGTGAAGCCGAAGGCGCGGGCGGCCTCCAGGGCCTGCGCGACGACGCGGTCCTTGAAGGAGTGCGTCGGGTTGCCGGAGTCGTCCTTGACGAAGAGCTTGCCGGCGTCGACGCCCAGCTCGCGCGCGAGGTTGTCGGCCTTGACGAGCTTGGTCCAGCCCGGGTTGATGTTCGGCTTGTCCGCCACGTCGGCCGGGACCGGCAGCAGGGGGGCGTAGCGCCAGATGTTCGCGGGGCCCGCCTCGATCGTCTTCCGCAGCTCCTCGGCGTCGTAGGCCGAGAAGTCGTAGGCGATCTCCAGCGGGCCGAAACACTCCTCGCAGGCGAAGACCGGGCCGAGGGGCACGCGGTGACCGCACTCGCGGCAGCTCAGGGCGGCGGCCGGGCCGAGGTCTACGGTGGAGTTCGTGGTGCTTGCAACAGTCTGCACAGCCATGTGAGGCGAGGCCCTTTCTCCTCATCTTCCTCACGACGCATCTCGCCGTGAGACGGATTTGGCACCTTCCCTAGCCGGGAGCCTCGCGCTGTGGTCGCCAGTGACCTACGAGAACCGACTGGAGGGTTGCCGGGGCTTCATCGGGCCGTTTCCCTCTGCCCCTCTGGATGAGCTGTATGTGGTTGTAGGCGGCGGGTGACCCCCGGACATGCGATGGTCATCCGCGTTGTTCAAGACTGTAACCGACGACCAGGACAGTTGAGATAGTCGTCCGAACCGCGAGACGCGTCACATTCCGTCCCGCCGAGAGAACGCTAAGGAGCCGCCACGGTGCTGGAAGAAGTCGAGCGCTGGCTGAGCACCCGTTCCTGGTCCGCGAACGAACGCCCGCTCCACCGGATCATGGCCGCCAAGCAGCGCACGGGCCGGACGGTCAGTGTGGTGCTGCCCGCGCTGAACGAGGAGGAGACGGTCGGCGACATCGCCGCCGTCATCCGGCACGACCTGATGCTGCAGGTCCCGCTCGTCGACGAACTGGTCGTCGTGGACTCGGGATCGACCGACCGCACCTCCCAGGTGGCCGCCGCCGCGGGCGCGACGGTGGTGCACCGCGACGCGATACTCCCGCGCGTCCCCACCGTGCGCGGCAAGGGCGAGGTGCTGTGGCGCTCGCTGCTCGTCACGCGCGGCGACATCGTCTGCTTCGTCGACGCGGACCTGCGGGAGTTCTCGTCCGACTTCGTCTCGGGGATCGTGGGCCCGCTGCTGACCGATCCGGACGTGGCCCTGGTCAAGGGCATGTACGACCGTCCCCTCGGCGGCGCCGGCGGGCAGGGCGGCCGGGTCACCGAGCTGATGGCCCGCCCGCTGCTGAACATGCACTGGCCGCGGCTGGCCGGGTTCGTGCAGCCGCTGGGCGGGGAGTACGCGGCCCGCCGCTCGCTGCTGGAGCGGCTGCCGTTCCCCGTGGGGTACGGAGTCGAGCTGGGCATGCTGGTGGACGCCCTGCACCTGGTGGGCCTGGACGCCCTCGCCCAGGTGGACGTCGGCGTGCGCAAGCACCGGCACCAGGACGGACAGGCGCTGGGCCGGATGGCCGCCGAGATCTACCGCACCGCCCAGCTGCGGCTGGCCCGGGGGCAACTGATCCGGCCGTCCCTGACGCAGTTCGAGCGGGGCGGGAACGGCTTCGAGCCGCGGACGTACTCGGTCGACACCGAGGAACGCCCGCCGATGGTGGAGATCGCCGAGTACCAGGCGCGGCGGGCCGCCTGACCGGGACCGTTTTCGGCCGGACGCGGCAAGTCCGTACGTTTGAGCGTTTACAGGCCGGGCTAGGTTGAGGCCTATGGGTTCGACGCACGGTTCTGCACGGGTACTGGTGGCCTCCAACCGGGGCCCGGTCTCCTACACGGTCGGTGAGGACGGTTCGCTGAACGCCAAGCGGGGCGGCGGCGGGCTGGTCTCGGGGCTCTCCGCGATCGGCTCGGACGCCGACGCCCTGTGGGTCTGCTCGGCGCTGTCCGACGGCGACCGGGAGGCGGTGCGGCGCGGGGCCGGCGAGGACGGCGTGCGGATGCTGGACATCCCGGCCGACGTGCACGCCGACGCGTACAACGGCATCGCCAACTCGGTGCTGTGGTTCGTCCACCACATGCTCTACCAGACGCCGCTGGAGCCGGTCTTCGACGCGGAGTTCCGGCGCCAGTGGGCGTCCTACGAGACGTACAACCGGGCCTTCGCCGAAGCGCTGGCCGAGGAGGCGGCGCAGGGCGCGGTGGTCGTGGTGCAGGACTACCACCTGACGCTGGTGCCGGGCATGCTCCGCGAGCTGCGCCCGGACCTCAGGATCGGCCACTTCTCGCACACGCCGTGGGCGCCGCCCGAGTACTTCCGGATGCTGCCGGACGACGTGGCCGGGCAGGTGCTGCGCGGCATGCTGGGCGCGGACCGGCTGGGCTTCCTCACCCAGCGCTGGGCGGACGCGTTCACGGCGTGCGCGGAGCGGTTCGCGGGCGGGCTCGGCGGCACGCGGATCGGCGTGCACGGACTGGGCGCCGACGCGGACTTCCTGCGCGAGCGCGCGCACGAGCCGGACGTCGAGGAGCGCATGGCCGCGCTGCGCGAGGAGATCGGCGAGGGCCGCCGCACCATCGTCCGCGTCGACCGCACCGAGCTGTCCAAGAACATCGTGCGCGGCCTGCTGGCCTACCGGCGGCTGCTCCAGGCCCACGGCGAGTGGCGCGAGCGCGTGGTGCACGTCGCCTTCGCCTACCCCTCCCGGCAGGACCTCGCGGTGTACCGGGACTACACGGCCGAGGTGCGGCGGCTCGCGGACGAGATCAACGCCGAGTTCGGCACGCCCGGCTGGACGCCGGTCGTGCTGCACGTCAAGGACGACTTCGCCCGCTCCCTGGCCGCGTACCGGCTGGCCGACGTGGCCCTGGTCAACCCCATCCGCGACGGCATGAACCTGGTCGCCAAGGAGGTCCCGGTGGTCTCCGACGCGGGCTGCGCGCTGGTGCTGTCCCGGGAGGCCGGGGCGCACGAGGAGCTCGGCGAGGACGCGATCACGGTGAACCCGTACGACGTCACCGGCACGGCCGCGGCCCTGCACGAGGCGCTGTCGATGCGCCCGGAGGAGCGGGCCGAGCGCAGCAAGCGCCTCGCGGCGGCGGCCACGGCGCTGCCGCCGGCCCGGTGGTTCGTGGACCAGCTGGAAGCGCTGAAGGGATGAGCGGCCCGATGCCCGCCTCGCAGCCGCTGCCCCCTCCCGTCACGAAGGCGGGCCTGGAGGGCCTGGACGCCCTGCTCGCCCGTCCCGGCAAGGCGCTGATCGGCCTGGACTTCGACGGGACGCTCGCGCCGATCGTCGCCGACCCGGAGCTGGCCCGGGCCCACGAGGACGCCGTGCCCGCGCTGGCCGCGCTCGCGCCGAAGGTCGCCGCCGTGGCGGTGATCACCGGCCGGCCCGCCGCGGTCGCCGTGCGCAACGGCGCCTTCGCGGGCGTGCCCGGCCTGGAGCACCTCGTCGTCCTCGGCCACTACGGCGCCGAGCGGTGGGACGCCCGCAGCGGCGAGGTCGGCACCCCCGCGCCGCACCCGGGCGTGGCGGCCGTCCGCGCCGAGCTGCCCGGGCTGCTCGACGGGACCGGGACCTTCGTGGAGGACAAGGGCCGGGCCGTGGCCGTGCACACCCGCCGGGCCCCCGATCCGCAGGCCGCCTTCGACGCCCTGCGCGCCCCGCTCACCGCCCTGGCGGAGCGGCACGGCCTGATCGTCGAGCCGGGCCGTCTGGTCCTGGAACTGCGTCCGCCCGGCGTGGACAAGGGCGTCGCCCTGCGCGCCTTCGCCCGGGAGATCGGCGCGGAGTCCGTCCTCTTCGCCGGCGACGACCTCGGCGACCTGCCCGCCTACGCGGCCGTCGACGCCCTGCGCGCCGAGGGGACCCCGGGCCTGCTGGTGTGCAGCGGCAGCGACGAGGTGACCGAGCTGCGGGAACGGGCGGACGTGGTGGTGGACGGCCCCGAGGGCGTCGTACGCCTGCTGCGCGAGCTGGCCGGCCGGATCGGCTGAGGCCGGTCCCGCGGGGTCAGCGTTCCGCCCGGCGCCGGTCCCGTACGCGCCGCAGCCGGTTGACCGTGACCGGGTCGTGGGCAAGGGCCCGGGGGTCGTCGAGCAGGGCGTTGAGGAGCTGGTAGTAGCGCACCGGGGCGAGCCCCAGCTCCTCGCGTATGGCCCGCTCCTTCACGCCCGGCCCGGGAAAGCCGCGGCGTTCGAGCGCGAGGATGTCCCGCTCCCTGCGCCCGAGCCGCCGGTCGTCCGTGTCGTCGTCCATGTCCGGCACCGTAACGCCCGCCACCGACAGCGGGACTACTCCGCGCTCTCGGCCCGGACCGCCGCCGCCTGGAGGTGGCCGAGGATGCCCGTAGGGCTGCCCCCGGGGGCGACGGCCTTGCCGATCTGCGTCTTGACCTGGGCGCTGACGTCGGCCCAGGAGGTCTTGCCGACCGGGTACAGCTCCGAGGACGGCAGCTCCTCCAGGAACGGCCTGAGGTGCTTGTCCTCCTCGGCGGCGGTCATGGTCGCGGACGCGGAGGCGGTGACCGGCAGCAGGTCGTACCGGCGGGAGAAGGCCAGCACGTTCTTCTCGCTGTAGACGAAGTCGAGGAAGTCGCCGATCTGGTCGCGGTGGCCGTGCTCGCGGAAGGCCGTCATCCAGTCGGCGACACCGAGCGTGGACTTGCTCGGGCCCTCCTTGCCGGGCGTGGGCACCATGCCGAACTTGACGCCCTTGCTCTCGGCGATCTTCGTCAGGGAGGGGTGGCCGTTGAGCATGCCGACCTGGCCCTTGGCGAAGGCGGCGAACGCGTCGGCCCGGTTGAGCTCGCCCGGCGCGACCGGCCCGGTCAGGTCCTTGCCGACGAGTTCGTCCTTCAGCCAGGAGAAGGTGTCGATGTTCTCCGGGGAGTCGATGCCGTAGCTGTCGACGCTGTCGGTGTAGCCGCCCCCGCCGCTGAGCATCCACTGCATGGTCTCGGCCTGCGCCTCCTCGGGGCCGAGGGGCAGCGCGTAGGGGTACCGCACGCCCTCGGCCTTGAGCGCCTCGGCGGCGCCGGCCAGGTCGTCCCAGCTCTCGGGCGGGGTGAGGCCGGCCTCGGCGAAGAGGGTCTTGTTGTAGAAGAGCACGCGGGTGGAGGAGGCGAACGGCATGCCGTACTGCACGCCCTTGACCTGGCCCGCGGAGGCCAGCTGCCCGACGAAGTCGGCCTGCACGGGTATGGAGAGCAGCTCGTCGGCCTTGTACAGCCGGCCCTGCGCCGCGTAGTCGGCGTACGCGCCGATCTGCGCCATGTCCGGCGGATCACCGGCCGAGACCATCCCCCGGACCTTGCGGTCGACGTCGTTCCAGGAGTAGACGCTGACGTCGATCGTGACGTCCGGGTGGTCGGCCTCGTACTCCTCGACCAGCTTGTCCCAGTACTTCTTCGAGCTGTTAGCCGCGCTGTCGCCGTACTCGGCGGCGACCAGCTTCAGGGTGACGTCACCCGAGCCGCCCGTGACGCCGCAGCCCCCGAGGACCGCCGTCATGCCCAGTGCGGACGCCACCGCGATCGTTCCTGCCATTCGCCGACGCTGCACCGCTGTTCTTCCCCAACCCTGGCGTCCCGCGCCGCACTCGGCACGGGGTGCCACACCCGAAACTTTTCGACATTCGGAATAGGTCTACACCACGTGAGTGGACTAGACCTCTTGCGGGTCCCCGGGTCACACTGTTCCCGTGAGACATGTCATCGCCCTCGACGTGGGCGGCACCGGGATGAAGGCCGCCCTGACCGGGCCGCGGGGCGAGGTCCTGCACCGCGCCCGCCGGGCCACCGGGCGCGCCCAGGGCCCGGACGCCGTCGTCGCGGGCATCCTCGACTTCGCCGCCGAGCTGCACGCCTACGGCACGGAGCGGCTGGGCACACCCGCGTCCGCCGCCGGCGTGGCCGTCCCCGGCATCGTCGACGAAACCGAGGGCGTCGCCGTCTACGCGGCCAACCTCGGCTGGCGCGACGTCCCGCTGCGCGGCCTGCTGGCGGAGCGGCTGGGCGTGCCGGTCGCCCTCGGGCACGACGTGCGCACCGGCGGCCTCGCCGAGGGCCGGGTCGGGGCGGGCCTGGGCGCGGACCGGTTCCTGTTCGTGGCGCTGGGCACCGGCATCGCGGGCGCCATCGGCGTCGACGGCCGGGTGGAGACGGGTGCGCACGGCTTCGCGGGCGAGATCGGCCACATCGTCGTACGCCCCGGCGGTGCCCCCTGCCCCTGCGGCCAGCGCGGCTGCCTGGAGCGCTTCGCCTCGGCGGCGGCCGTGAGCGAGGCCTGGGCGGCGGCCGCCGGCACCCCGGGCGCGGACGCGGCGGACTGCGCCAAGGCGGTGGACTCCGGCGACCCCCGGGCGCTCGCCGTCTGGCAGCAGGCCGTGGACGCCCTGGCCGACGGCCTGGTGACGGCCCTGACCCTGCTGGACCCCCGCGTCCTGATCATCGGCGGTGGCCTGGCGGAGGCGGGAGACACCCTGTTCACGCCCCTGCGGGAAGCGATCCGCAGCCGCATCACCTTCCAGAAGCAGCCGACGATCGTCCCGGCGGCGCTGGGGGACGGTGCCGGTTGTCTGGGGGCGGGCCTGCTGGCCTGGGATCTTCTGGCATCGACCGACCGTATGGAGGTAACGCCCTGATGACCGATGCCCCAGGGGCGCGGGGAACTGCGCGACCAGCCACAACGCATCCGCACCCCGCCGCGGCCGGCCACCCCACGGTCCTGGCCGGCGCGACCGTGGTCCTCCCCACAGGAGCCGTCGACAACGGCCGGTTGGTCATCGACGGCACCCGCATCACCGCCACCGCCCCCGAAAACGCCCACGTCATCGACGCCACCGGCCACTACGTGGTCCCCGGCTTCGTCGACCTGCACAACCACGGCGGCGGCGGAGCCTCCTTCACCTCCGGCTCGGTCGACGACATCCTCAAGGGCATCCACACCCACCGCCTGCACGGCACGACCACCCTGGTCGCCTCCACCGTCACGGGCGACCTGGACTCCCTCGCCCGGCGCGCGGGCCTGCTCAGCGAACTCGCCGAGCAGGGCGAGATCGCCGGCATCCACTTCGAGGGACCGTTCATCTCCCCCTGCCGCAAGGGCGCCCACTCCGAGGATCTGCTGCGCGACCCGGACCCCGCGGAGGTCCGCAAGCTGATCGACGCGGCCCGGGGCCGGGCGAGGATGGTCACGCTGGCCACCGAACTGCCCGGCGGCCTGGACTCCGTACGCCTGCTGGCCGAGCACGGCGTGATCGCGGCCGTCGGCCACACCGACGCCACCTACGAGCAGACGGTCGAGGCCATCGACGCGGGCGCGACGGTCGCCACGCACCTCTTCAACGCGATGCCGCCGCTCGGCCACCGCTCCCCCGGCCCGATCACCGCGCTCCTGGAGGACGAGCGGATCACGGTCGAGCTGATCAACGACGGTACGCACCTGCACCCGGCAGCCCTCCAGCTGGCGTTCCACCACGCGGGCGCCCGCCGGGTCGCGTTCATCACGGACGCGATGGACGCGGCCGGCTTCGGCGACGGGCGCTACTGGCTGGGCCCCCTGGAGGTGGAGGTCGCCGACGGCGTGGCCCGCCTGGTGGCGGACGGCACGATCGCCGGCTCGACCCTCACGCTGGACCGGGCCTTCCAGCGGGCGGTCACCGTCGACGGCCTGTCCGTCGAGGACGCGGTGGCGGCGCTGTCGGCCACCCCGGCCCGCCTGCTCGGCATGGACGACACGATCGGCTCACTGGAGCCCGGGAAATCCGCCGACCTGGTGCTCCTGGACTCCGCGTACGAGCTCAAGGGCGTGATGCGCCGGGGTGAATGGGTGGTCGGTCCCCAACTGGGCTGATCCATCCCGCAGTCGGGAGACGGTGGCCGAGTCCGGGACTGGGCCGACCGGCGTCTCTTTGACATGATCGGACTTCCGGACAGTTCACGTCAGCCAGCGCATCGGGGGAGGTCGGCCCAGGTGATCCTCACGGTCACACTGAACACCGCTCTCGACATCACCTACCGCGTTCGGTCCCTGCGGCCGCACGCCTCCCACCGCGTCTCCGAGGTGACGGAACGCCCCGGCGGCAAGGGCGTCAACGTCGCCCGGGTCCTGGCGGCGCTCGGGCACGAGGTGACGGTGACCGGATTCACGGGCGCGGCGACGGGCCGGGTCGTCCAGGAGAGGCTCGCCGCGGTCCCCGGCCTCGCGGACGCCCTGGTGCCGGTCTCCGGCGCGACCCGCCGCACGATAGCCGTGGTCGACGAGCACACCGGCGACACGACCCAGCTGAACGAGCCGGGTCCGACGATCACCCCCGCCGAGTGGTCGGCCTTCCAGGAGGCCTACGCGGACCTGCTGCACGGCGTCTCGGCCGTGGCCCTGTGCGGCAGCCTGCCGCCGGGTGTGCCGGTGGGCGCGTACGCGGGCCTGGTCCGCACGGCGCGAGCCGCGGGCGTGCCGGTCCTCCTGGACACCGGCGGCGAACCGCTGCGCCGGGGTGTCGCGGCCCGCCCCGACATCATCAAGCCGAACGCGGACGAGCTGGCGGGTCGCGTCCCTCGGCCCGGACGGTCTGCTGGCAGCCACCCGCGAGGGCCGCTGGCGGGCCACCCCACCGGCCCCCCTGCGAGGCAATCCGACCGGGGCCGGAGACGCGGCGGTGGCGGGCCTGCTGTCGGCCCTGGCGGAACACCTCCCCTGGCCGGACCGCCTGACCCGGGCCACGGCCCTGTCGGCGGCGACGGTGCAGGCACCGGTGGCCGGGGAGTTCGACCGGGGGGTGTACGAGGAACTGCTGGCGAGGGTGGCGGTGACGCGGGAGGTCAGCGCGGCCTGAACCGCTAGGAGCCCTGCTCCGTGGTGAGCCACAGCTGGTCGAGGACCGCGTCGCACTGGTTGCCCTCGTTGCAGGCGAGCTCGATGGTGTTGGTGCCCTTGGTCAGGTTGACGTTGGACCACGTCTCCTGCCAGCCCTTTTCCCAGTCTCCCTTGGGCGTCCCGCCGAAGTTCTTCATGTTCACGGGACGGGACTCGGCCTCGCCGTTGACCAGCAGGGTCGCGTTGGCGTCGACACCCGGGATGCCGTAGCGGACGTAGAGCCGGTAGGTGCCCTTCTTGTCGATGCCGTTCACCGTCCAGGTGACCTTGGCGCCGACCTGGTTGAAGCCCGTCACGTAGACGCCGCCGTCGGCCTTCGCGCCCTTGAAGTCCGACGCCGTCGTGACACCGGGGCTCAGCCGCAGCGCCTTCGCGTCGATCTCCGGGAGCTCGGCCTCGGCCGCTCCGCTCTCGCTGGCCGAAGCGGTCGGGGTCGGCTCCTCGGACTGCGTCGGGGCCGTGCCCCCCGCGTTGTCCGACTCGCCCTTGTCCTTGTCGCCGCCGACCATCGCCACGCCGATGCCGATCACGACCGCGGCGACCACCGCGATCGCGCCGATCAGCAGGCCTTTGGTGTTGGGCCCGCGACCGCTCCGGCCACCGTGACCGCCGTGGCCGCCGGACGGCATCGCCGTCTGGGTCGTGGGCGCGCCGCCGGGCAGCGTTTCCGGCGCCGCGTAGTGCGCGCTGGGCTGGCCGTAGGCGGCCTGCTGCTGCGGGACCTGCCCGTGGACCGCCTGCTGCTGCGGCTGACCGTACTGACGCGTGCCGACCGCGCGTACCCGGTTGACCGAGTTCGGGTAGCCGTAGCCACCGGACGGCGGCTGGGCTCCGTTGGCCTGCCCGTCGGCGTAGAGGTAGCCGAACGGGTCGTCGTCCTCGGGCGTGCTCGCGCCGTTGTTGCCGGGCGTCATCCCTTGGTCTCCTCATTCAGGTGCGGTGCATGCGGTACGGGTCGTGAGAACGCGAGCCTACCCGCTCCCAGTGACCCAAACAGGTGACTCAGACCGCATCAACTCGCTGACCTGGGGTTCACCCCGCGCGTCTGTGTTGTTTGGGACGAGATCGTTTCTCGACGTACATCCGCTCGTCAGCGGATTTCAACACCTCGTCCGCCGTCATTCCACAGTGTGCCCATCCGATGCCGAAGCTGGCGCCCACCCGGACGGCCCGCCCCTCGGCGCGGATGGGCTGGATGATCTCGTTGCGCAGGCGGACCGCGAGGTCCTGCGCGTCGGCCCGGCCGAGTCCGTCGGCCAGGATGACGAATTCGTCACCCCCGAGCCGGGCGACCGTGTCACCGTCGCGCACGCCGTTGCTCAGCCGCCGGGCGACCTCGATGAGCACCGCGTCACCCGCGTTGTGCCCGAACCGGTCGTTGATCGACTTGAAGCCGTCGAGGTCGCAGAAGAGCACGGCGAGGCCCTTGGTGCCGTCGTCGTGGTCCCCGTCCGGGGCGACGGTGTGCACATGGTGGTCGTAGGCGTCGTACGGCTCCACGCCCTGCCGGAAGTCGAAGCCGGGCCCCACCACGTCGAAGGCGGGATGGCCGTAGGCCGCGTCGTGGGACTCGGCGACGGCGGGCTGCGGGGTGGCGCGCTGGCACAGGCGGGCGGAGAGCCGGGAGCGCAGCTCCGCGGAGTTCGGCAGACCGGTGAGCGAGTCGTGCGAGGCGCGGTGGGCGAGCTGCAGCTCGCGGCGCTTGCGCTCCTCGATGTCCTCGACGTGGGTGAGCAGGAAGCGCGGGCCGTCGGCGGCGTCCGCGACCACGCTGTTGCGCAGGCTGACCCAGACGTACGTGCCGTCCCGGCGGCCCAGGCGCAGCTCGGCACGGCCCCCCTCGGCGGAGGTCCGCAGCAGCGTGCCTATGTCCTCGGGGTGGACCAGGTCGGAGAAGGAGTAGCGGCGCATCGCGGAGGCGGGGCGGCCCAGCAGCCGGCACAGGGCGTCGTTGGTGCGCAGGATCCGGCCGTGCTGGTCGCCGCCCATCTCGGCGATGGCCATGCCGGAGGGGGCGTACTCGAAGGCCTGCCTGAAGCTCTCCTCGCTCGCCCGCAGCGCCTGCTGCTCGCGCTCCAGGCGGACCAGGGCGCGCTGCATGTTGGCGCGCAGGCGCGCGTTGCTGATCGCGATGGCGGCCTGGAAGGCGTACATCTGCAGGGCCTCGCGACCCCAGGCGCCGGGCCGGCGGCCGTTGCGCGGCCGGTCCACGGAGAGCACGCCGATCAGCTCGCCACAGGCCGCGTTGCCCTGCGGGCCGGGCGCGTACATCGGGGCGAAGAGCCGGTCGGCCGGGTGCCACTCGTCCTCGAAGCGGGGGGCGGGGCCGTCGGTGTACCACTGCGGGACGTCGTCGTCGTCGAGGACCCAGCCCTCGGTGTGCGGTATGAACACCAGGTCGCCCCAGTGCTCACCCATGCCCAGGCGGCGCTCCCAGGAGTCGCGCGAGCCGACGCGGCCGGTGATGAGGGCCTCGGCGGCGGGGTTCCCGGCGAAGGCGGCGACGACGAGGTCGCCGTCGGGCCGTACGAGGTTCACGCACGCCAGCTCGTACCCGAGGGCGGCGACGACGCCCTCCGCGACGGTCTGCAGTGTGTCCGCCAGGCTGCGGGCCGTGTTCATGTCGGCCATGACCTGGTGCAGTTGTCGCAGGGAGGCAAGGCGGACGTAGGGCTCCGACTCGGTCTCCATGCTCGCCCTCCCCCCGAGTACCTCGCAGCGAATCAAGAATCAAGGGTCTTCATCGGCGTACGGCCCTGGCAGCTTCCCCGCCACTGAATCACAGCGCGCTCCCCACTCGGTACACAGGGTCAACAATTCCTGCCCCTTGTGACTCAAGTCACAGGCAAACGTGAACAATTGAGTGGAGTTTCTGCGTTCTCCACGTGCGGCCACCGAACGCAGACTTTGTCGCGTTGCGCACCCTTTCCCCGGCTCGTCCCGGGTGTCCGTCGCTGGTCCTAGGACCGTGATCGGGCGGGAGCCCGATGCGCGGCGCGCGGTAGGGAGACTAGCGTTTCCGCCGTGCCGAACACTCCCGCTGCCACGTCCCCGATCATTCCGTCGCCCGCCTCCGGGCATGCTGAGGGGGTGAGCAACGACGAGTTCCGCGCCGCCATGTCCCGGCTGGCCTCGGGCGTGGTCCTGGTGACCGCGCAGGAGCCGCCGCTCGACCCGGACGACCCCACCGCGCCCGGCGGCGAGGACGTGGGCATGACGGCCACGGCCTTCATGTCGGTGTCCCTGGACCCGCCTCTGGTGCTGGTGAGCCTGCGCAACGGCTCCCGCATGGACGAACTGCTTCAGGAGCGGGATCTGTGGGCGGTCTCGGTGCTGTCCGAGAGCCAGCGGCACATCGCCGGCCGCTTCGCCATGAAGGGCCGGGTCAGCGACCGGCTGCTGTTCGCCGACATCCCGTACACGCGCGGCGAGTACACGGACGCGCCCCTGGTCGGCGGCGCCCTGGCCGTCCTGGAGTGCCGCACCGAACAGCGCGTGATCTCGGGCGACCACACCCTGGTGATCGGCCGGGTTCTCACCGCCCGCGTGCCGAGCGCGGAGGGCGGCCCGCTGACGTACTTCCGGAGCAGGTACCGCCACTTGGCCTGAAGAAACCGTTCGCCGGCGGCGGACCGCCACCTAGGGTGCGCGCATGACGACGACCGGCCCGCGCCTCGAAGAGATCACCCCGGCGAACCTGGACGCCGCCCTCGGCATCCGCGTCCACCCCGCCCAGGAGCACGCGGTCGCCCCGGTCGTGAAGTCGCTGGCGGAGGCGTACGTGCACCCGGGGACCGCCTGGCCGCGGCTGATCCTCGACGGCGACCGGCCGGTCGGGTTCCTGATGGCCTTCCTCGACATCGACTGGCACGGGGACGGCAGCGTCCGCCGCTCGGGCCTGTGGCGGCTGAACATCGCGGCCGGGGAGCAGGGCATGGGGTACGGCCGTTTCGCCGTCGAGTCGGTCGCGCGGGAGCTGCGCCGCCGCGGCCGCACGGAGCTCCACGTCACCTGGCACCCGGGCCCGGACGGACCCGAGGGCTTCTACCGGAGCCTCGGCTTCCGCCCGAACGGCGAGACCAGCGGAGACCAGACGGTCGGGGTGCTGGACCTGGTCTGAGGACGGTCGTGCCTAGTTCCAGTCTTGCGCGGAGCGTCCCCGCTTGGTCTCCGAGCGCTGCTTCTTCTCCCGCAGCCGGCGTTCGTTGATGCCGCGCGGGACGCGGGTCGGCCTGCGGGGCCGGGGCGGGGGCGCGGTGGCCTCGGCCAGCAGCGCGGCGAGGCGTACGGCGGCGGCCTCGCGGTTGCGCCACTGGGAGCGGTGCTCGGAGGAGCGCACGGTGACGACCCCGTCCACCAGCCGCCCGGCCAGCCGCTCCAGCGCCCGCTGCTTCCACACGGCGGGCAGCGCCTCGGTCCGGGCCAGGTCGAAACTCAGTTCCACCTTGGAGTCACTGGTGTTGACGTGCTGCCCGCCCGGCCCCGAGGAACGCGAGAAACGCCACATGAGCTCGGCCTCGGGCAGGAGGACGGAGCCGCGGATGACACGGGGACCGGACATGCCGTCCATGTTCCCGCTCCTGTCCGGTCCACGTCACCCGAATATCCGGGAGTAAAGAAAGTAAAGGACCTGGAACCTCGCGTACCCCTCTCCACGTTGATGGGGGTAGCTGTAGCTTCGGTGCCGCAGCTTCTCTGCCGCACAAAACGAGGGAAGGGACTCCCAACAATGGCTGTAAGCCTGTCCAAGGGTGGCAACGTCTCGCTCACCAAGGAGGCTCCGGGCCTCACCGCCGTCACCGTGGGCCTCGGCTGGGACGTCCGCACCACCACCGGCACGGACTTCGACCTCGACGCCTCCGCGATCGCGGTCAACACGCAGGGCAAGGTCTACTCGGACGCCCACTTCGTCTTCTTCAACAACAAGCAGACGCCGGACAACACGATCGTCCACACCGGTGACAACCGCACGGGTGAGGGCGCCGGCGACGACGAGGCGATCAACGTCGACCTCGCCGCCCTCCCGGCCGACATCGACAAGATCGTCTTCCCGGTCTCGATCTACGACGCCGAGAACCGCTCGCAGAACTTCGGCCAGGTGCGCAACGCCTACATCCGCATCGTCAACCAGGCCGGCGGCGCCGAGATCGCCCGCTACGACCTGTCGGAGGACGCCGCCACGGAGACGGCCATGGTCTTCGGCGAGCTCTACCGCAACGGCGCCGAGTGGAAGTTCCGCGCCGTCGGCCAGGGCTACGCCTCGGGTCTGGTCGGCATCGCCCAGGACTTCGGCGTGAACGTCTGACGGACGCCCGAGCCAGGTGAGGCAAGTCCCCCGGGCCGGACGACCGGCCCGGGGGCTCTCCCCCTCGGGGGCAGGGCACGGGGAACCGCGCGACAAACCACCGCGAGGCCCTTACCGCCGCCCGGGCGCAGCGCGCTCAGGCACTCTCAGGCCCGCTCCGGCCTGCCCTCCCCGTACAGCCAGTCGTCCCAGATCGCCTTGAAGTCCTCCCCGGGCGCCCGCTTCTCCACGTACGCCGTGAAGTCGGCCGTGGCGGCGTTCCCGTGCCGGTACTCGGCCGCCCAGCCCCTGAGGATCCGCCGGAACTCCTCGTCGCCGACGGTCTGGCGGACCTTGTGCAGCACCATCGCGCCCCGCCAGTACACCGGCGGGTCGGAGATCCGCGCGGCGCTCGGCGGGTCCGCCGGGGGGAACGCCCAGACGGCCTCGCCGGCCTCCGCCGTGGCGAAGTAGTCGCCGGAGTACAGCGCGTCGAAGGTCTCCTGCGCGCTGCGCCCGCCGTGCTCCTCCTCCCACAGCCACTCCGCGTACGTGGCGAAGCCCTCGTTGAGCCACATGTCCCGCCAGCTCCCGGGGGAGACGGAGTCGCCGTACCACTGGTGCGCCAGCTCGTGCACGAGGAGCGTGCTGTCGGGGGCGCCCGGGAAGACCGGCCGGGTCTGGGTCTCCAGCGCGTAACCGAGGTCGGGCGCGTGGTCGACGATCGCGCCGGCGGAGGAGAAGGGGTACGGCCCGAACCACCCCTGCGCCCAGCGCAGCACCTCGGGGATCCGCCCGAGCACCGGCCGGCTCGCCGCCGCCTCGGCCGGGTCCACGGCCGTGTACACGGGCAGTACGCCCCCGGCCCGGGAACGGCCGATGTCGAAGCGGCCGATCGCGAGCGTGGCGAGGTAGCTCGCCATCGGCTCGGAGGTCCGCCACACGAACGTCGTCCGGCCCCGCGCGGTCGTCTCGGCCCTCAACTCCCCGTTGGACACGGCCCGCAGCCCCTGCGGCACGGTCACCGTGAGGTCGTACGCCGCCTTGTCGGAGGGGTGGTGGTTGCCGGGGAACCACGTCATCGACCCGGTCGGCTCGCCCAGCGCGAGCACCCCGTCCGCGGTGCGCAGCCAGCCCTCCAGGGAGCCGTCCGGATCGGTGACCGTCCCGGGCGCGCCGGAGTAGCGGACGGTCACCCGGAACGTCTCGTCCCGGTCGACGTCCTCGCGCGGCCGGACCGTGAGCTCCTGCCCCGCTCGGTTGAAACGGGCCGTCTCGTCGCCGACGGTGACCTTCTCGACCTCCAGGCCGAGCAGGTCCAGGTTGAACGCCGAGAGGTCCTGGGTGGCCCGTGCGGTGAGGGTGGCCGTGCCGGTCAGGTGGTGCGCGTCCGGGTCGTAGGCGAGGCGCAGGCCGTAGTGGGAGACGTCGTAACCGCCGTTGCCCGCCTTTGGGAAGAACGGGTCGCGTACGCCGGAGCCGCCCGGGGTGCCGTGCACTCCGCCGCCGCACCCGGTGAGGGTGAGGAGGGAGGCGAGCAGGGCGGGGACAAGTCGCACAGATCGGGCCACGCCCGCGATCCTACGGTCGCGTGACACCATCACCTGCGTGCTCGACATCGGCTACGCCCTCTCCAACCGCTTCCCCGACCCGCCGCAGACCGACTACCGCCGCGCGGACGTCCGCGCCCTGCGGCACGACCTGTTCTGCGGTGACGTCTACCTGGCGGACACCAGGACCGACCACGAGGTGTCCACGGCCTGGGGATGGGTGCCGGTGCTCGACTTCGCGTGGGCGCTGTGCGACATCGTGGAGCGGATCGACCGCGACCCCGCGGGCTCCCGGGCGTCCCGGCCGCAGCGGGCGGAGCTGGACTTCACCGAGTCGACCGACCGGATGCTCTTCGAGCGCCGCTTCGGCTGGGTGGACATCGAGGCCGACTGGATGCGCGCGGAGGAACCCCCGCTCACCGTCTCCCACGCCGAACTGCGCCGCGAGGCCCGGGACTTCCTGCACGACCTGATCGCCGACCTCACCGACCTGCACGACGACCTAGCGGAGAACCCGGCGATCTGGACCCTCCAGGCCCGCTTTCCCCGCCTGCCGTAGCCCGCCCGAAGCCGGCGAACCTTCCCGGGCTCACCCCTCCACCCGGATCCCCCACTGCGCCGCCAGCACCGGTGCCAGATCCAGCAGCTGGGCGGGGCTGATCACCGCCCCGGCGAGCCGGTCCAGACCCCGGCTGATCTCCAGGGACGCGGCCCCGCGCAGGTCGACGTCGACCAGGGTCGCCGCGTGCAGGTCGGCCCCCTTGAGCACGCAGTCGGTGAACTCCACCCGCTCCAGACGCGCCCCGCCGAAGTCCGGCTCGACCAGCACGCAGCCCTCGAAGACGACGTCTCTGAGCCGGGCCGTGCGCAGGTTCAGATAGTCGATCTTGCCGCCGCGGATCAGCACCCGCTCCAGCACCGCCCCGTGCAACTGCGGCCCGCCGAGCCGGGCGTCGGTCAGCTCCACGTCCCGCAGGGTCGCCTCGGCGAGGTCCGTACCGACGCCCCGGACGCCGCTGAGGACCGAGTCCAGGACGCGGGCGTGCCGCAGCCGCGTCTCCTCCAGGACGCACCCCGCCAGGGCGCAGTCCATGAACCGCGCGCCCGAGCCGTCCTGCCCGGTCAGGTCCCGCTCCCGGAACTCCAGTCCGTCGTAGTCCCCGTCCGGCTCCAGTCCGCCCCCCTCGTACGGCTCCAGCGGGGGCAGCCGCACCTCCGGTCGCCGCGCCCCCTTCACACCCGCACCGCCAACCGCTCTCCTCGCCATGCCCCCATGCTGCACCCCGCCACTGACAACACCCCCGACCTGCGCGGACACCGCCCGTGTCACATTCCGTGGCCCCGGCCCGTCGTACGCACGAGAACGGACAGGCGACCCGCGAGGGCCGATCGAGGGGAGACCCCCAGTCATGCACCGCATCACCGTCATCGGCGGCGGCTTCGCCGGACTGACCGCGGCCATCACCGCTGCCGAGGCGGGCGCCAAGGTCACCGTCCACGAGGCCCACCACAGCCTCGGCGGCCGGGCCCGCACCGCCGACGGCCCCTACCGCACCAACGAGGGGCCGCACGCCCTCTACAACGGCGGCCCGCACTGGGCCTGGCTCAGGCAGCGCGACCTCATCGGCCCGCTCGCCCCGCTGCCACCCCTGGAGGCCGCCCGGCTCCGGCTGCGCCACCATGGCGTACTGCGCCGGACCCCGCCCTTCCCGATGCTGAAGCTGCTGCGCCGGACCGCCCGGCAGGCGCCCGTGGACGTCGACTTCCTCACCTGGGCGACCGGCATCGCGGGCGAGGAGGGCGCCCGCGCCGCCGCCCACTACTCCGCGGTCGCCCTCTTCCACCACGACCCCGGATCGCTGTCGGCCGCGTTCGTGCAGGAGCGGCTGCGCCGCGCCACCAAGCTGCCGCCCGAGGCGCACTACCCGCGCGGCGGCTGGGCCTCCCTCATCGACCGGATGGCCGCCCGCGCCTGGAACCTGGGCGTCCGGATGGAGACCATGTCGCGCGTCGACACGCTCCCCACCGACACGCCCGTGGTCGTCGCGACCTCCCTGGACGCCGCCCGGCGCCTGCTCGGCGACGACTCCCTGACCTGGCCGAGCGGCCGTACCGTCCTGGTCGACCTGGCCGTCCGCACCCGCCGCGGGGACGCCTTCGCGGTGTCCGACCTGGACGCGCCCGGCTGGCTGGAACGGTTCACCGCACAGGACCGCACGCTCGCCCCGGCCGGCGAGCAGCTGATCCAGGGCCAGATCCCCATCGCGCCGCACGAGTCGAAGGCCGACGGCACCGCCCGTGCCGAGCAGTTGCTCGACCTGGGCTTCCCGGGCTGGCGCGAGCGGGTCACCTGGCGGCGCGACGGCGTGGCCAACGGCCGTACGGGCGCGGTCGACCTGCCCGGCACCAGCTGGCGCGACCGGCCCGCAGTGGACCGGGGCGACGGTGTCTACCTCGCCGGTGACCAGGTCGCGGCCCCCGGAGTGCTGTCGGAGGTCTCCTTCAACAGCGCCCTGACGGCGGTCTCCCTGGCCCTCGGCCGGCGCGAGCTTGACCTCAAGGAAGCTTGAGGTTGAAGGCTGGGGCCGACGATCACCACGGGCAGACCCCCGACCACACGAGGAGCCTCCATGCGCGCCATCCGCCTGCACGCCTTCGGCCCGGCCGAGAACCTCACCTACGAGGAGGTCGAGGACCCCCGCCCGGGTGCCGGCCAGGTCCGTGTCGCCGTACGGGCGGCGGGCGTCCACCTCCTGGACGCGGCCCTGCGCGAGGGCATGCCGGGCGGCCCGGCGAACGAGCCGACGCCCCTGCCCACCATCCCCGGCCGCGAGGTCGCCGGCGTCGTGGAAGCCCTGGGCGCGGACGTCGACCCGGGCTGGCTCGGCAAGCCGGTCGTGGCCCACGTGGGCTTCGTTCCCGGCGGCTACGCCGAACTGGCCGTCACCGAGGCCGGACGCCTGCACGAGATCCCCGGCGGCCTGGACTTCGCCGAGGCCGTCGCCATGATCGGCACGGGCCGTACGGTGATGGGCATCCTGCAGTTCGCCGACCTCGGCCCCGACTCGGTCGCCGTCGTCCCGGCGGCCGCCGGAGGCATCGGCACCCTCCTCGTGCAGTACGCGAAGAACGCCGGCGCCACCGTCGTCGGACTGGCCGGCGGGCCGGAGAAGACCGCCCGGGTGCGGGCCGGCGGCGCCGACCTCGCCCTCGACTACACGGACCCGGACTGGCCCGGCACGGTCCGCGCCCACCTCGGCGGCCGGACCGCGACCGTCGTCTTCGACGGCGTGGGCGGCGACGTGGCCCGCGAGGCCGTCGCCCTGCTCGGCCCCGGCGGCCGGCACATCGTCTTCGGCTGGTCCGGCGAGGGCATCAAGGAGGGCGGTCCCTACCTGGTCGAAGGGGTGTCGGAGCAGGTCCTCGGCCCCGTGATGCTGCGCAGGGCGGGCGGCCCCGACCCCGTCCGCACCCTCGAACTGCGCGCTCTCGCCGAGGCGGCGGCCGGCCGGCTCACCCCGGCCGTGCAGCGGTTCCCGCTCGCCGAGGCCGCGGCGGCGCACCGCGCGCTGGAGAACCGGGGGACGATCGGCAAGGTGGTCCTGGAGCCCTGACCGAGGCCCGGCCCCGGCCGGAAGTGACCGCGTCCCCCGCTTTGTTCACCTGACGCTCCCGGCGCACCCCACTACCGTGCCGCATGTGATCGAGATTCCCCGCGAACTGGCCGCGTCACAGGAGAAGTACAACGGGGAGGCGGGCCGCGCCTTCATCGCCGCGCTGCCGGACCTGACGGCCCGCTTCCTCGACCACTGGGCACTGACCCCGGACGGGCCGCCCCTGCACGGCGTGTCCGCCCTGGTCCTCCCGGTCCGGGGCCGGGACGGTACGCCCGCGGTCCTCAAGCTCCAGATCCTCGACGAGGAGAGCGAGGGCGAACCGGTCGCCCTGCGCTGCTGGGACGGCGACGGGGCCGTCCGTCTCCTGGACCACGACGAGCCCACCGGCACCATGCTGCTGGAACGCCTCGACGAGACCCGCATGCTCTCCCACGTCGCGGACCCCCGCCAGGCCGTCGTCACCATCGCCGGGCTCCTCGCCCGCCTCACCTCGTTCCCCGCACCGCCGGGGATGCGCCGCCTCGGCGACATCGCCCGGGAGATGCTCGAGCAGACACCGCGGGCCCTGGCCCGCGTCCCCGACCCGGAGGCACGCGGCCTGATCGCGGACTGCGCGGCCGCCGTCCGCGAGGTCGCCGACGAACCGGGCGACCGCCTCCTGCACTGGGACCTGCACGACGAGAACGTCCTGGCCTGCGACCGCGCCCCCTGGCTCGCCATCGACCCCAAGCCCCTGGCGGGCGACCCCGGCTTCGACCTGTGGCCGGCCCTCGCCGGCCGCTACGACCCGGACGACGTCCACTGGCGCTTCGACGCCATGACCGACGTCCTCGCCCTGGACCGCGCCCGAGCCCACGCCTGGACCCTCGGCCGCCTCCTGCAGAACGCCCTGTGGGACATCGAGGACGCCCGCCCCCTCGACCCCGCCCCACTGGACATGGCCCGCCGCCTGAACAAAAAGCCCAGGTCCGGGACGACCCGGCCTGGGCATTGAGGGAGCCCCCTGTCGGATTCGAACCGACGACCTACGCATTACAAGTTGTCCGATCTTGGTCCGAGGGTGTCCGCAGAAATCCGCAGGGCGGCCCCGCCCCCTGATCAGGGGGCCTTCTCGGACGGCAGTGGACCAGGCTGCACAGCCATGGACTGAGCGCTAAGCGAGACCGCAACTGAGACAGGCTGCCCACCGCGGCATGTGATGAGCGGCTGCCCTCAAGGTGTGCGAGCCCGGCCGTGGGCACTCCACGGGCAGCGTCGCAAGCAGGACGACCCAGCAGACTGGGACGGGCACCAGCGGAGCCCGTCCCGGAGTGTGTTTATGAGGCGAGCACTGAAACGATCACCAGGAGGAGTGCAGCGATCGCGAAGGGGCTGTCAGACTGACCTTGCAACCACGTCAGGATCGTGCATACGGACGCCGTGACTTCGAGCGCCCCTTTCTGCTCCGGCTCTTTCTGAAACCACGGACTTGGCACTCTGACACTCCTTAGGATCGTGCTGCGACTGACGCAACTATGAGCCGCCTAGGGGGTGTTGCCTCTACTGGAACGCGTTGCCAACTCGCCGCAACGCTCGCAGTTGCAGGTCAGCGCGCACACGACGGGCAGTGCTGCCGACGGCGCAACACACGTTGCCAGCCTTTGGCAACACGCATGAGTGAATAAGGAGACCGCGTGACGGACAGCCCCTTCGCTCTTCGTCCTCTCAGCGACGACGTTCCGCGGGAGGCGGCACAACTTGCAGAAAGACTCCGCGAAGTCTTTGGGGCGTTGAACGTCTCAGTCCGTAGGTACGCAACGCGCACGAATAGAAACGCAGGTGCAGTCTCTCGATACCTGAACGGAACAAGGGTAGCTCCATGGGATTTCATCACCGAACTTTTAACTGAAGTCGCCCGAGTGAAGTCTAGGCCAGTTCAGACCGAAGTATTTGAGCACATCAGGACAGCTCATCGAGAGGCACTGAAGGCTACCAATAAGAAGCTGTTTGAACTACAGGAAATCCAGGACCAACTAGAGGCAGCAGACTTCCGCTCACAGCAAGCAGAGCTTCGCGAGAGAGTCCTGACCGAGGCTCTTTATACACGCGAGCGCCGCATAGCCGAGCTGGAAACCAAACATCTGGAGATGGCAGCACATTGGGAGAGAGATATTGAATCCCGAGAGGCCGAAATATCGAGACTCTCAGCTAGCCACAACACGAACACTGAGGAGTTGGCGCGGCTGAAGAGCGAGGTTGGGCGCCTGAGAATCGAATTAAACAACGCAAAAGAGGAAAGTCACCGAGCGGAGCAGCGGTGCAGGTTACTCGAAAAACGCCTAGAGAAAGCTGAAGAGTCGGCGCAGGCGGGACAGGAGGCAAAGGATGCAAGCGAATTGGAGGCTGCAAGGAGAGCTGCATCCGAAATTTCGAGCATCCTTGACGCAATGAGGGAGGAACTCGCCGTCCTCCGCAGTGAGCGAGACGCCAAGGTTACACAACGCCAGGACGAGACAGTCCAGACAAATTTCACAATTGATGAAATCGTAACCACCGGCAAGGTCGAGTTGGAGTCCTCAGAGCTCGTGCGCGAACTTATTCGGCTGGACGCACACGATGCCAAGGAGGACATAGTAATTCTCAGCCGTCATCTCGCACGCCAAAGCAGCAAAGAAAGGCTCTTCGAGATTTGCTGGGGGCTTATCGACCGCGGGTACGATGAGGTGGCGGAGAGACTGGCTGCCCACATCGGGGTTGAGCAAGATCTAGACTCCCTTATCCACTTTCTCCAATCGGTCGGCGCGAAAGATGTCAGCCGCTCGGCGAGCAGCCTGGTAGAACACGCTTTGACTGAATTCGCCTGGGCGCGATCCAGCGAGGATGTTCAGCCGTTCATTGAGGCACTGAACGAGGCTGGATGGGTTTCGTGGGCACTTCTCGTCGAGGACGAATGTGCAGTTCGCCGCCCCTCGAATGCATTGATTGACCTGCTGATCCTTTTGGAGGAGCAGCAGGGAAGAGAGATGCTGGAAAGAATCGCCGAGGCCAGGCCCGCAACCGACATCCCTCCGTTGATTATCAATATGAAGCAGCGAGGGCTTGAGAGCTTTGCGGCCCCGCTCTTGAAACTGGTCGCAGAAAAGCGACCACCGACGCATTCTGACGTCCTGCATGCGCTGGAGATTGCTGGCTTTTAGATCTTGACATCGAGGGCACCTTGGTGGGTCGAACGGCCAAGGTCACTGGGTACGCGGGAAGCTCTGCCGTAGCCAGTCACGCACTGCCGCGGGCGTGGTCCTGCCATGCTGCCTTAGCGCGTCCGTGATGTCGCGGCCACACACGATCGCGATCGGATGTCCGTCCTCATGTAGCTCGCTCTGAACCTGCCGGTTGAAGTGCGAAGTAGTCACCAGCACGCCGAAGTTTCGGTGCCGGATGCGGGAGATGAGTCGGGAGACCTCCCGGACACCTACGCTGTTGTCGGGTTCGTAGCACTTGGCTTCCAAGGCGAAGTCGATACTGATCGGGGCCGCTGGAGGCCCCAATACGTATGAGCCGACCGCGTCTCTGCCACCGTCGCGGCTCGGCCGGGTCACATCGACTGTCCCTGTGGCGGGAGCGATCAGCCGCCAGATGGCTACGGCACATGCCTCGAAGTCTGTCTCGCGCCCGCGGAAGTACTCCCGGATTTCCGCCAGAATGGCCTGGCCGACGCGGTCGTCGGGAAGCTGCTGTGCAGCTGAGCGTATGACCGTCGTGGCTGGTGCGAGCAGCGGCCGGTAGACCCGACTTTCAGCCCAGGTCCGCCAGACTTCCGGGCAATCGCCTTCCAGGGGGTTGCCGCCGGCCAGCACGTGCCGGATCCAAGCGCGGGGAACGCGAGCCTGGTCCAGTACGGTGAAGCGGGAGCGATAGTTCTGGAACCGCTGCGCGCCGGTCGTGCGCCAGATCGCCGAGAGTTCGTCGTCGGGTGCCAGTGTCGGTCCGCCTGGGGCGAGCAACCCGCGAAAGCGGACCGCACGGCCGGGTGCTGTCTTCTCGAAGAGCAGGAACGGCGGGACTCCGCTGGCCCGTTCCTGCGCGGACCCGTGAGAGAGGGCGAAGGCGTCGCGCAGCAGCACGTTGCCCTTGCGCGGCGTGTCATGAAGGCCCTTGCCTGGGGTGCGGTTGTCGCCGTAGTAGGTGAAGGTGCCGGTTTCAGTGTCCAGGTGGTCCGGCCAGTCCACCGCTCCGCTGCTGGTGTACAGCACCGCCAGGCGCACCGTCCCCTTCACCGGGGACCCGGCGTAACGGAACCCGCCCTGGTTGCCGGTACCGGGCAGCAGCTTGCCGATGGGGTCATCGCCGGAGTGCCCGAGGCTCCCGCCGGCGTAGACAGCGTCGACCACCAGGTCAGCTCCACCGAGGTCCGCAAAGCGAACGTCCAGTTGGGCCGAGCGAGGGGTAGGGATCATGGGCTACGTCTACCAGACGGCTACGACACTCCAGCAGGGCCCGTCCCGAGCTGGGTCACCGACCGGCAGCTTCACAGCTCCCTCGCGATCACTCGTTCGTCCGCATCTTGACCTGCGGCTTTGCATGTCTCATGAGAAGACTCGCTGGATCGCGTCCACCCGTCGTCCTGATCTTGCAAGTCTCAGAGCTAGACGGAAGGTATGTAGGCATGCTCCCGTACCCGGGCATAACTGACGAGCAGTTAGCTTCGCGTGCGAGTGACGCCATGTTGATGGCATCATGCGGTGTCACGCTCTAGCAGCCGGGGGGACGGGTGGCTTGGCTGATCTCATTGGTGCTCGCGGTCGGGGTGTCGGGAGCACAGACTTGGCTGAAGCTGGTTTCCAGGGAACCGCCACCTGGGAAGAAGCATGCCCTCACCATGGACGACGCGGTCTTCTGGATCGACTGGACAGTCACGGCCGTCGTTGCTTTGTGCGGCTCGCTCATCGCTGCAAGCCTGGAGCACAAACCAATTGCCCTAAGCACGGTTTCCGTAGCACTAGGTGCCATCCTGGTGGGCATGACCATCATGCCGTTCGGGGTTCGCATGATCTGCTATGACGGCTCCGGCGTCATCAAGGGCTGGGTACATGTGATCTGCGCCAATGCCTTCGGGTTGATCGTCCTGATGTCAGCGGTCGCTGCGGGGGTGAAGCTCTATGCGTAGCTTGAGGGCAACGTTGATCGCCATCCTTGCGCTCCTGGTAACGCTGGTCACGACCCTTCTGTCCGTGCTCGTGACGGGCGAAGCTTCCGCTGACACCATCGCGCAAAGCGTCATGACGGCTATTGCCGCTGGTAGCGGCGTCATCGTAGTGGCTGAGAACTTGATCAGCCGCAGGAACGCAGCTGAAGGGGAACGAAACAACGACGGCCCCGAATCAGACTTGTAGACCGACGTCGGCATGAACTACAGCGCAGCCAGCTGCAATGCGCGCTACCAGAAGAGTCCGCCAGGTATCTAGGTATGACGAGTTGTCCGATCTTGGTCCCCGGTATCCGGGAACGTTCGCAAGGCGAGCAACGCCCCTGATCACGGGCGGCTTCAAACACCGATGGACGACGGCATACGGTAGCGGATCCGTCGACATTTGAGACCGGACTCAGCATTTACCCCCTCCGGCCTCAGCCTCCGAGGAAGCCTGCGATCCCCTGTCCAAGTTGGGCCGCCCCTTGCCCGGCGGACAGCATGGTGTCCAGCGTCTGAACGGCATCCTTAATCCTTTGCCACAAACCGACTCGTTCCAGATCCTCCTGCGCGTTCACTCGGCCAGTGGCACCCATCAATGCGAACAGCGCGTCATCAAGCGGTTGAGTTCCAGCAAACCGGACGTTGTGCGCGGCATGCAGCAACGCAAACAGATGGTTCAGCATGGCGCGCTTGACCTGGTCGGGAAGAGTCGCGGCTGCAACCTCCACAATCAGCTCATTGATCAGGTCAATGACCCGCTCAAGGTCCTCATCGGAGATCACGGGCTCGGGTGCATGACGATGAAGCTCATACGAACAGAAGGACAAACTGCTAATAGCCGCCGACTGAGGAACGACGCCGCCAGTGGCGAACGCAGTGAACACCGTCCACAAACTCTGACGAGTCAAGACAGCAGCCATCCCACGTTCGACCCCGTCGAGATGAGTGAGCAACTGTTCTTGACGCTCATCATCCACGGGGAGGGCACGAACAGCTTCGCGGACTTGGGCTGGCAGGCTCACGACAGCTCCCACGACGGCCACCTCTCTGGCCACACTGGTGCCATCGACCTCGGCCAGCTCAAGGATTGCCTCCCAGGCAGGCTTCTGCTTCTGCATTTGGTCGGTGTTGGAGCGCGCGTGCAGGTCCAGCAGCAGCGTGCGCAGACGACCAGCGGGGTTATCCACGTACTCAACCATGTGATCACGGTAGTGCTCGGCTTCAGCCAAAGACGGCCAAACGCCAGCAGTGGGAAGCTAGACCCAGACCACCCGCGAGCGGAGAGGGAGAGCGAGTGTCACAACAGGCCAGCCCTAGGGGCACCTTTCTGAAGATCGCCGACGCGGTGAAGAAGCAGATCGAGGCCAACCCGGAGATGGCGGAGCTTCCCTCGCTCGCTGAAGTTGTTCGGGACCACAACGTCTCGCGCGGTGTCGCACTCCGAGCGTTCGCGGTGCTGCGCCAGGAGGGCCTTGCCGAACCGGTTCCAGGCGGCCGGTGGCGCGTGCTTCGACCAGGATCGCGGCCCGAACGCCGCCCGCTCGAACAGCGAATCGCGGACATCATCGCGGCTGATGGACTCAGAGTGGGGGAAGCGTTCCCGAGTGCCTCCGTGCTCGCCGACCGGTTCGGGGTCTCTCGCCCCACAGTGACCAAGGCTCTGGTCAAGCTCGAAACCGCCGGCGTGCTGTCGGGGGGAGGACAGGGCAAGGTGCGGACGGTCCGCGCCGTGCCGACCCGAGAGGAGCGTTCGTAGAGTGCCGAAGTTGACGGAGTGGGCCTATCCCCTGGCTGAGTCACTGCTCGCCGATCCGCTGCCGCGGCGGTGGAAGCACTGCCTCGGAGTAGCCGAGAGGGCCCGCACGATCGCGCTCGTACTCGACCAGGACGCAGACCTGCTGGAGGCCGCCGCGGTCCTGCACGACATCGGCTACGCGCCGGACCTGGCCAAGACCGGCTTCCACCCGTTGGACGGGGCCCGCTACCTCCGGGACGTGGCCGGCGCCGACAACCGCGTCATCAACCTGGTCGCCCACCACTCCTGCGCCTGGATGGAAGCGGAAGCGCGCGGCATGCGCGAGGAGTTGGAGGGCGAGTTCCCCCGCGAGAGCGCGCACCTGAACGACGCGCTCTGCTACTGCGACATGAACACCACGCCGGACGGCACATTCACGAACCCGATCGACCGGATCAACGAGATCGCCGGCCGGTATGGGCCGGACAGCCTGATCGGGCAGTTCATCCGCCGGGCCGAACCGGAGATCCTCGCCTGCACGTCCCGCGTGCTCGAACGGGTCGCCGCGGCCAAGCGTCAGCCGATGTAGGGAGTCGTGCGCGCCCGGTCCAAGGCGTGCTCGATCCGGAGCCGCATCGTGGGGTGCACGTCCAGCGTCGTCAGGTCCGCTGGGTCAACCCAGCGGACCTGAGTCGTCTCGTTGCTCGTTCGGAGTTCACCGCCGACCGGCCGCGCGCGGAAGCAGATGCTGAACTGCTGGCGTACCTCGCCGTCGTCGTACTGCATCACGTGCCCGGGGTCCGTGTAGATCCCGGACATGTTGACGACTTCCGCCTTGATCCCGGTCTCTTCCCAGACTTCGCGCACAACGGTGTCGCTGATCGACTCACCCACGTCGTGACCACCACCGGGCAGTGCCCAGCGCCCGTTGTCGGAGCGCTGGATCATCAGCACCTGTCCCGCGTCGTTCTGCACGAACGCGACGACGGACGGCACGACCGAGTTAGCCGGCGGGGCGTCCGGATCGTGCAGGTAGTCGATGCGTCCCATGCTCAAGCTCCCGTGAAGTCGCGTTCGGTTACTGGCCTGGCGCCTTCCCAGGTCTGCTGAACGCTATTGGCGAAGGTGTCGAACAGACCAGCTCCGGGGAGTCGCCGCAGGTGGAACACGGGCGCCATGTAGGCCCCGATGCCGTACACGTGCGTGTTGGCCAACATCTCGTCATCAGCGCGGTAGATCGAGTTGTAGAGCACCGTGTCGTGCAGGCGGAAGGCGATCTCGGGGTGGCTGGTGAACAGCGGGCGGTAGTTGACCAGCGCGTTTCGGATCTTGCCATCCATGATGCGGTGCCCTTCGTCGATGCCGCGTCGGATGACGGCTTCGCACTCTGGATCACCCATGAGAACCCGGATGCGGACACCACTCTCAGCCTTCTCCTTCAAGGTCGAGAAGAAGAGCGGGTCCTCTGCCAGGTAGATGCCGGCGTACACGAGGATGTCGATGCGCTCCGTGGCGCGCTCGCACATCTGACGCCAGAGGGCTGACGGCACGACGTGCCGATGGGGGTAGACAGCCACGATTTCTGCTTTGGTCAGGTCCGCTGCGCTCTCAACAGCTCGGCTGTCATCCCACAGCGTCGTGACGTCGACGTTCAGCGCCGCCGCCGTTGCGTACTGGTGACGCCGGTATGGGACCTTGCCCTGCGTGATCCAGCGTTCGACCGTCTTCGGGATGACGCCGATCTCTTCGGCGAGGCTCTGCACGGTCATGCCGCGGGCGAGGAGGGCGGACCGTAAGCGCTCGTTCGACATCTGCACCCCCGTAGGGACTTCTAGGGACTTCTTGACCGTAGCCAGAAGGCCGCTAGCTGTCTAGGTGTGGGGTGCCCAACTCCCCTGACCTGCAGGGATCCTGAATGTGCGCCAGGAAGTCCCGGCGCGAAAACCAAAGGTTCCGTCGATGCGCTTGACGGACCCATATGCAGTACCTGTAAAACAGGTACTGCATCGACCGAACGCAACACCTCGGTCGGGTGGCGGCTTCATGCCGCATGCGCAGAAGGCGGGGACGCTGCAATCCCGCTGAAGGCCAGGCAGAACAGGGCTCCGGCCCGTACTGGCGAGGTGGCCCGGCGACCGCGAGCAACGGCCGGAGGGTGGGGACGTGGTCCCCCTTGCAGTGATTCACCCCTGTTGATCTCGCCTGAGAGGCATTCCAGTGCATCGACTAAGACTCTCGGCGCCCCCGCGATGGACCGGCCGGCGGGCGCCGCTGCTGTATCCCGGCCTGTGAGCGGAACACGCGCTCGCGGCCCATCTGGTCCGCCTCTTCCTGCCATCGCAGCGGCTAAAGCTGCGGCCGGTTGCCTCCCTCGTCCGTCCGAGCCCGCGCACGTGGCGGGGGCCGAACGGGCGAGGCGTGGGGAGCCGGATCTACCGACTTCAACGGCGAGCGGCTCCCGGGGTGCCACCCGGGAGCCGCGTTCGGGCCGCTTCACCTGCTAGGGAGACCACGACCCATGGACCACATCGTCACTGTTCAGGACGCTGTTACCGCGTTCACCGACTGGATCGAACCGACGGACGCAGAGCTGGACGCCATCGAGGCGGAGATGCCCGTGATCCGTGCGGAGATGGAGCTGCTGGACGCGCAGATCGTCGTCATCGACCGGACCCCGACCGTGCTGGACGAGCGGCGTATCCGCCGGGCCCGCCGGCGCGTGCTGGCCGCGCACCGCAACCTCGTCAACGGCCTGGCCGAGCAGTCGGGCGGTGCCGCGTGATCCGCATCGTCACCCGGGCCCGCATCGCCCGGATTGAGAACGAGGCTCGCGCCGCCGTTGCGCAGGCCCGGCAGACCAGCGCCGCGGCGAACGAGGCGTTCGGCCGGCACGTCCGCGAGCTGTACGCCGTCACGGACCGCGCGGAGCGGGCGGAAGCGACCACGGCCGAGGTGGGCACGCTCCTGGCCCGTGCGATGGAGGAGCTGTCCGCCGCGCAGCAGGAATTGCTGCTGCGGGACATCGAGATCCGCCGGCTCCGGCAGGAGCGTGAGGGCGAGTCGCTGGAGGGGCGGACGCTGACGGTGCTGCTGCACTACGGCGAGCCGCACACCATCTACGCGACCCGCCAGGAGGCTCACGCCGACACCGCCACGCACGGCATGCCGGCGGACCACGTGTGGAAGCCCTGCGGTGAACACCCGGCCTCCGCGTTCAAGTGGCGGTGTGAGGCGTTCATCTACAACCCCGCCTCCAACGGCTTCCGCCGCGCTCAGATGCCCGCCCCGAAGCCGATCGAGGGGGCGGCGTGAACAGCGTTCAGACCCGTTCAGCAGAACGCGCCCTGTCCGGCGGCACATGGCTGATCGTGTCCGGCGCAATGCTGTACTCGATCCTGACCGTGACGCCGCTGATGGCCAAGCACACGGCCGAGAAGTGGGACTGGACGGCCCCGATCCTGCCCCTGGTGGTGGATGCCGCGGTGGTCATCGTGGTCAAGCTCGATGACGTGCTGGCCCGCCTGGGCGGGCACGGCGGACGCTGGCCCATCACGCTGCGGTGGATGACCGGCCTGATGACCCTCGCGCTCAACACGGCCGACTCCGCGTTGAAGAAGGACCTGGTCGGCGTGGCTGTCCATGCGGTGGCGCCGCTGCTGCTGATCGTCACAGCGGAGACCAGCCTGGCCTACCGCCGGGCTATCGCTGCCGCGGTGGCGGCTCTGGAAACCCAGCAGCGGGCCGAGCGGGAGCGGCGGGAGCAGGCGGCCCGGGAGCGTGCCGAGCAGGCGCGTGCCGAGGCTCGCGAGGAGCGCGAGCACGCCGCCATGCTGGCGCGTGAACAGCGTGAACACGAAGCCCGCTTGGCGCGCGAGCAAGCCGAGCGCGAGGAGCAGCGGCGCCGCGAGGAGCGTGAGGCCCGGGAGCGGGCGGAGGCTGCCGAGCGAGAGGCTCGTGAACGCCGTGAACGCGAGCGTGAACAGCGTGAACAGGAGCGGCTGCACCGTGAACAGCAGGCCCGGGAACGGGCCGAGGCCGAGCGCCGCGAGCGTGCCGAGCAGGCGGAGCGTGAACGCCGTCAACGCGAGGAGCGGGCCGAGCGTGAACGCGCCGCGCTGCTGGAGCGCGGCCCCGCGGAGGTGAAGCTGCCAGAGGATGAGGCGCGCCGGATCGTGGCCGCCGGGTTCGCGTCGGGCCTGTCGGTGCGGCAGGCGGCGGAGCTGTGCGGCTGGTCGGTCGGCTGGGTCTCCCACCGCTACGCCGAACACCGCGACCCCGCAGCCCGCGGTCGCGCTGAACTCGCCATCGCAGGCCAGTGATGGGCGCCGTCCCCGTCTACCGGTGGCGGCTCGCCCCGGACGGCCTGGCCACCCGCCGCCAGCTCCGCGCCCTCGGGCTGCGCCCGGGTGGTCAGGAGGTGGCGGCACAGATCGAACGGCCCCGCCGACGGCGGGGCCCGCTGGTCGCCTACCTCTACCGCATCGACGCCGCGAAGCCGGTACGTGCGATGACCCCGGCCCGCTGGGCGGCCCTGGCCAAGGCCAACGCCGCCCGGCGTACCTGTCCGCGCTGCCGGCTCGACGTCGGCTACTGCATCCCCACTTCGCACGGCATGTGCGGCCGGTGCCTGGCCGCCGAAGAACAGCGCGCCGCCTGAACCCCTTCGACCTAGGAGTTTCGCTGTGTCCAGCCGTACCCGCACTCGCACCGTGAAGACGGCCGCGGGCATCCACACCGTCCGCATCCCCCGCCAGCGTGGCCGCCGCGGCGCCGACCCGTTCGTCATTGTCGTCCCCGAGCGCCCCTCCCTGACCCGCGAAGCGCTCGGCTTCGTGGGCCGCGGTCTGTGGACGTTCCGCCGCGCCCTCGCTCCCACCGGCCTGTCCGTGCTCGCGTTCCTGGTGGCCGGGCTGCTGCACCTGATCGCCTGGTGGTCCGCTCTCGTCATCGCCCCCGCGGCGGCCGCACCGCTGGGGTGGGTGCTGGTCATGCAGCGCCGCCGCCCGGCCCGCGCCGCCGCGCTCGCTTGGCGTATCGGCCTGGCCGCGCTCGCCACGCTCGCCGCGGTGTGGCTAGCGCTGGCCGCCGGGTTCGGTCCACTCGCCGGGCCGCTCGCGCTGCTGTGGCTGCTCATCCTGATCGCCGCGCAGACCGCGTGGCTCATCATCCGCCCGTCCCGCTGACCCGAGGAGACATCGTCTGATGGCGCAGAACACCCACGGCCGGCGTGCGCGCGGGCCCGTGAACGACCCCAAGACCGGCAAGTTCGCCAATGCCGGCGCCGCGGCCGGCGGGTTCGTCGGGGCACTGGGCGGCTCGATCGTCCCGCCGATCAACGTCACCGTGAACAACAACAAGCAGGCCAGCGGCTCCGCTGGGCGCCGCGCGCATGCCGAATCGCTGCTGCCTGCGCCGGAGTTCACCTCTCCGGCGCAGGTGCGGAACTACTGCAACACCCTGCGGGCTGCCGCGGTGACGCTGTCGATCGAGGTGGCGATGGGTGCCGAGATCCTCAAGGGCGTGCTCGCGGCCGTGCCGGACCCCGAGGGGCGACCGTTCGGCTCGCGGATCCGCGCGGCGAAGGTGACGCGGAAGATGCAGCGCGCCGCGGATGACCTGCGGGACGCCGCGAAGAACGCCGCCGCCTGCTACTCGACCTTCCAGCAGGAGTTCGAGGAGGAGATCAACCGCGTCCGTCACCGCGCCCGCAAGCCGCAACAGCCGGTCATGAACTGGGCCCAGCAGTAAGGAAGGTCGCCTGCCATGGCAAGGAACAGCTCTGGCCGCCGCGTGCGGCACTCCGACTTCCTCGACAACGGGATGGTCGCCCAGTACACCGGTTCCGGCCTGCTCCCCGGTGAGGGCGGCGGGGGCAGCATCGGCGCCTACCTCGTCCAGCGGGCCATGCCGCATCTGCCGCCGTGGGTGGCCGCGGCCGGTATCGGCATCGCCGGCGGGCTCGGCAGCCTCCAGTGGGCTCAGAGCGCCGCGGCCGGGGTCGGCCTGACCCTCGCCTCTGTCGGCCTCACCGGCGCCACGTGGTGGATGGGCAAGTCCACCACCCAGCAGCGGCGCCTCCACTCCGCCATCACCGTGGCCGCGGCGTCGGCGTGGACCACGGCCGCGTGCCTGGCCGGACCCACCGCGGGCCCGCTGCCCGACCTGTACCTGATGGGCGCCCCGGTGGTGGCGCTGTCGTGGAACATCCGCATGATCCTGCGCCGCAACGACGACCCGGCCGGCCAGAACGGCGACAAGGGCCTGCTGGAGAAGGTCGGCCTGGCTCGGGCGCAGATCGGCAACGCCAAGGTGGAGCCCAACCGGGTCACCGCCCCGCTCGCGGTGGAGGCGGGTGAGCAGACCAACGACGACGTGTCCAAGGCCCTGGGCCGGATCGCCTCCGCCCTGGACCTGCCCACCTCCGCCGTGCGTTACCGCCCCGACCCCGACTCCTCCCGCCGCGGCGACCTGGTCATCGTCCCTGAGGACATGCTGGCGGACGTGGTGGAGTGGGACGGGCCGTCGAACCTGGGCGGCTCGATCGCTGATCCGCTGGTCATCGGCCGCTACGACGACGGCGCCCCGATGCTGCTGTGGCTGCCCGGCGACCCGGAAGCAAAGCGCAACTCCACCCACGTCCTCGTGGCCGGCGGCACCGGATCCGGCAAGGGCGACACCGCCCTGAACCTCCAGACCGAGATCCTGTCCCGCACGGACGTGATCCTGTGGCTGTCGGACCCCAAGGCGTTCCAGGACTTCCGCCCGCTGCTGCCCGGCATCGACTGGGCCGTCGAGGGCGGCGCCCCCACCGAACTGATGGTGGAAGCCCTTCAGGCTGCGATTCCGGCCCGGACGCGGTGGCTCGGCGCCCACCACTACCGGCAGTGGGTCCCGGCCTGCGCGCAGACGCAGAACGACCCGGCTCACTCCTGCCGGCCCGGCGGCCGTGCCTGTGGCTGTGAGGGGATGCCGTTCCTGGTCGCGTGGATGGAGGAGGCCGCCAACACCCTCCGGGCGCTGGGGGACGACGCGTTCACCGGGATCGCTCAGGAAGCCCGCTCTGCGGGGATTTCCCTGATCGTCTCGCTTCAGCGTCCCTCGTACGACCAGATGTCCACCAGCACCCGCGCCTCGCTGCCGTCCGTGATCGCTCTGGGTTGTGACCCCCGCGACGAGGGATTCAGCCTCCCCGAGTCGGTCATCGACGCCGGCGCTCACCCCGGAGCGTGGGGCAACCGGCGCCCCGGCTACTGCTACCTCGTCAGCCCCGGCATCGACGAGGACCGCTACGCCTCCCCGGGCCGCACCCGGGCCTTCACCCACCGCGCCACCGCGCTCATGGAGCAGCTGGCGGCGTGGGCCCTGGCCAACGGCGCCACCGCGGACCCGGTCACCGCCGGCGCCGCGGTGAGCATCGCCGGCAACGCCTACATCGGCCGCGCCGCAGAAGCGGCCAGCACGCCTCAGCTCACCGTCGTGCAGCAGGAGGACGACATGCCCCACGGCAAGCACGTGGACCCCGAGGACGCGGACATCGACCCCGAAGCCGACCTCCCCGAGCCCGAGCAGGGCGACGACGCACCGATCTTCGGTCAGGAAACCGGCCGCAAGCCCTCCCCCGAGGAGGCACGGGAGTTGTTCGCCCAGGCGCTGGAGGAGTTCGAGCAGCACGGTCAGATGATCGTGGGCCCGGTCGACTTCACCGACTGGTGCGACCGCAACCAGCTCTCCCGCTCCTGGGTCTCCCTGCGCCTGAAGGAAGCCGCCATCGACGGCCGGCTGGAGCCGACGAACACCACCGGCCGGTGGCGCATCGTCCCCATCCTCGCCGCCGCCTGACCCGCCCTAACACCCGTAACGGTGTTACGGCCCCTAACACCCAAACCCCTAGGCAGAAACGGTGTTACGCGCCATCACAGCAACCCGTAACACCTTTTCTGACACCTGCCTCACACCCCACCCGAACCGGGCCCACGCCACCCACCGGCGCGGGCGCGCTGTTTCCCCGAAAGGGGCACTCATGACCCACCCCGAACAGCCCGCGCCGATCGAAGTCCACCAGCCCACACCGCTCACCCCCTACACCCCCGCCGTGGCGGCCCCGACACTGCCGCAACCGGGACACGTCCCGACCGTGGCGAGCATCGTCCTGCCAGACGGCCGCGTCATCACCGGCTACGCCGTCCATCCCGTCCAGACCGAACCGGTCACGCCGAAGTCGCCGGTCTCCCGCACGGCGGTGAACGTCGCCCTCGGGGGTGTCGGGTTCCTCGCCGTCTGCGGCGGCCTGCTGCTGCTGACGTCGTTCATCGCGGCTCTGACCGCTTTCGTCACCCAGCTCATCACCCTCGCCGCCGTCGTCTTCGGCGGCTGGATCGCCGTGCAGGTGTTCAGCGCGAGCAGCCACCGTGGCGGGACCACGGTCAACATCCGCAAAGCCGTGATCAAGCGCAACCACTTCCACAGCTAGCTACGCCAAGGGCGGCCCCTCCCTCTCGCCAAAGAAGCGGGGCCGCCCTTGTCCACCTGCCAACCACTTGACCTGTGGAGGTCTCCCAGCATGACGCAACCCGCCACCTTCCGGCGAGTGCACGGCCACCGGCCGCGCTTACTGGACCTGTACTGCTGCCAGGGCGGCGCCGGCAAAGGTTACGACGACGCCGGATTCGACGTGACCGGCGTCGACAAGGACCCGCAGCCGCGCTACCCCTTCCGGTTCGTACAGGCGGACGCCATCGCCTACGTGCTGGAGCACGGCGCGGAGTTCGACTTCATCCACGCCTCGCCGCCGTGCCAGCACGACACCGAATGCCAGCGCATCCGGGGAAACGCCCACCCCGACCTGATCGCCCCCACCCGCACGGCGCTGAAGGCGACCGGCCGCCCGTGGGTAATGGAGAACGTGCGCGGGGCGGTGCCCAAGCTGCGCGAGCCGGTGATGCTGTGCGGGCAGATGTTCGCCCTGGCCAACTACCGGCACCGGTACTTCGAGACCGGCGGCGGCTTCACCCTCGCCCAGCCCTACCACCCCGCCCATGTGGTGCCGCAGGCCAAGATGGGCCGCCCTGTCCCGCCCGGCCACTACGGCCAGTTCGTCGGCAACTTCTCTGGCGTCCCTCTGGCCCGTGAGGTGCTGGGGGTGCCGTGGATGAACCGCGACGGCATCCGCGAGTGCATCCCCCCGGCCTACGCCCACCACATCGGCCGCACCGCACTCACCACGCTCGCCGCCGGGCTGGAGGTAGCCGCATGAACAACGCGTTGATGCGCGCCGCCCTGACTGCCGCCGAACGCGGCTGGCACGTCTTCCCGCTCCGCCCCAACACCAAGCGGCCCGCCCTGCACGGGGAGAACGCCTGCCCCCGCACCGGGCCCTGTACCAGCGGGCACCGCAAGTGGGAGGAGCGGGCCACCACCGATCCCGACCGCATCCGGGCCGCCTGGGCACACGCCCCGTTTAACGTCGGTATCGCAACCGGCCCCTCCGGGCTGCTGGTCGTCGACCTGGACATGCCCAAGGACAACAGCAACACCGACGCGCCTGACGGCGCGGCGACCTTTACGGCGCTCTGCGAGCGCACCGGGCAGCCCGTCCCACGTACCCGCACAGTGCGGACTGCGAGCGGCGGGCTGCACCTGTACTTCACCGCCCCCGCCCCCGTGCGGCTGCACAACACCGCCGGGACGCTCGCCCCGCTGGTCGACACCCGTGCATGGGGCGGCTACGTCGTCGCCGCCGGCAGCACCGTCGACGGCGCCCGGTACGAGCTGGAAGGGCCCGCCCTGCTGCGGCCCCTGCCCGACTGGCTCAAGGCCCTGCTGGTGCCCCCACACCCCGTCAACCGGCTGTCCGTGGCCGCACCTGGCAACGCGCGCCGCCGCCCCTACGTCGCGTCCGCCCTGGCGAAGGAGACAGCCGCCGTCACAGCAGCCCCCGAGGGGCAGCGCAACGCGACCCTCCTGCGCGCGGGGCGGGCGCTGGGCCGGTTCGTCGCATCCGGCGGCCTGACCCGTACCGAGGTGGAAGACGCTCTTCAAGGGGCAGGGGAGTCGGCCGGACTGTCCGCTGCCGAGTGCCGCGCCACCCTGCGCAGCGCCCTGGACTGGTCCATCACCCACAACCAGACCAGCACGCGGGAGGCGGCATGAGCACCCCTGCCCGCCCTTTGAAGAGCCTCACCGGGCCCCCGGCCGGCCCGCTCGCCGCACGGTCGACCGCACCCGAGGCCACCGTGGGCGAGCCGAAGGGCGCCGCCCGTCAGGGCGTCCGAACTGCTTGCAGCCCCGACCCGCACGGATACGACGGACGCCGTCCCATCGCGTGGCTGCACATCGTCGCACCGCGCGGCGCCACACCCACCGCCACCTCCCGGTGCGCGTGCGGACGCGACCGCTCAGCCATCGGCACGGCACGGGTGCTCGCCCTGATCGACGACCACACCGCCCACCGCACCGCATGCCCCCTGCGCCACCCCCAGGAAGGAAGGGCCGCCGCATGACCCCCATCGACGGCGCCGCACTGCTCGACGAGGTGGAAGACTTCCACCGCCGTTTCAACGTCTTCCCCACCGACGCCGCGTTCGTGGCAGTCGCCCTGTGGGATGCACACGCTCACCTGCTCGACTGTTTCGACTCCACCCCTCGGCTGGCGTTCCTGTCTCCCGAGCCGGGGTCGGGCAAGACCCGCGCGCTGGAGATCGTGGAAACCCTCGTCCCGCAGCCCATGACAGCCGTCAACGCCTCCGCAGCCGCCCTGTTCCGGTCCGTATCCGCCGGCACCGCCAAGCCGACCATCCTGTTCGATGAAATCGACACGGTCTTCGGTCCCAAGGCAGGCGACAACGAGGAACTGCGCGGGTTTTTGAATGCCGGGCACCGCCGGACCGGCGTGACCTACCGATGCATCGGCGACGGTGGGCAGCAGAGCGTGCAGGCGTTCCCCTCGTACTGCGCGGTCGCGGTCGCCGGACTCGGCTCCCTGCCCGACACGATCCTGTCCCGTTCAGTCATCATCCGCATGCGGCGCCGGGCCAGGAACGAGAAGGTCGAACCCTTCCGGGCCCGCGTCCACGAGGCCGAGGGGCACAAGCTCCGTGACCGGCTCGCCACGTGGGCGGAACAGGTCCGCGATGCCGTCATGGGGGCGTGGCCGACCATGCCGGACGGGGTGACCGACCGGCCGGCCGACGTGTGGGAACCGCTGATCGCGGTCGCTGACGCCGCCGGGGGCGAGTGGCCCGAGCGGGCCCGCACTGCCTGCGTTGAACTGGTCACCGCGTCGAAGGCCAACGACAAGGGCAGTCTCGGCGTGCGGCTGCTGACCGACCTGCGCGACCACGTCATGGTCGGCATCGACCGCCTGCCCACCGTCGCGATCCTGGACCGGCTGAACGCCCTGGATGACGCCCCGTGGGCCGACCTGCACGGCAAGCCGCTGGACAACCGGCGTCTGTCCAAGATGCTCGCGGAGTACATGACGGTCGACAACGAACCGATCACGTCCCGCAACATCAAGACGGGCGGGAGCGTGCTGAAGGGCTATTACGCCGCCGATCTCACCGACGCGTGGGCCCGCTACTGCCCCCCACCCCCGGAAAGTCCGCTACCTCCGCTACCGGGCACCGAAAACGCTGCCTGACCAGCACAAATGGGGTAGCGGCAAGCGACCCCGGTTGCCGCTACCGCCCCGCTACCCATCCGCTACCGCTACCCCTTCCCGCTACCCCGGCAGGCCCCTGACCTGCACGGTAGCGGCGGTAGCGGAAGTAGCGCCTCTCAGAAGGTCCCTGGACGCCTGCCGAGGAGACACCCCGGATGAGCACCGCGATAGCTGCCCCCGTCGACCGCCTCCTGTACAAGCCCGAGGAAGCCGCCGAAGCGCTCGCCATCGGTCGATCCACCGTCTACGAGCTGATGGCCGAGGGCTCCCTGAAATACATCAAGTTGGGCCGCACGCGGCGGATACGGCGCGTGGACCTCGAAGCGTACGTAGCGAATCTCGCTCCCTTGCCCAACTGAGTCACGCAAGCCCTGAGGCGCCCTGAGCACCCCGCTCGGGGCGCCTCCCGCATGGAGGAGCACATGAGCCCCCGCAAGGCCAACATGGAATCGTCCATCTACTTCGGCGCCGATGGCTGGTGGCACGGCCGCGTGACGATGGGCGTCAAGAGCGACGGCAGCCCCGACCGGCGCCACCGCCGGGCCCGGACCGAAGCCGAGGTCAGGCGCAAGGTGAGAGAGCTGGAGCGCCAGCGGGACCAGGGCCGCGCCCCCGCAGCGGGCCGCAAGCCGACCGTCGCGGCCTGGATGGAGACCTACCTCACCGACATCGCCAGCCTGAAGCTCAAGCCGCGCTCGCTCGACGACTACTGGTCGAAGACCCGGAACGACATCATCCCCGGCGTCGGCAAGCATCGCATCGACAAGCTGCAGCCCGAGCACCTGGAACGGATGTACCGGGCCATGCTCGACGCCGGCCACGCCCCTTCGCACGTCCTCAAGGTGCACCGCATCCTGTCGCGCGCCCTCAAGATCGCTCAGCGTCGCCGCATCGTCGCTGAGAACGTCGCCACGCTCGTGGACCCTCCGAGCATCGACGAAATCGAGGCCAACCCCTTCACCAAGGAGGAGGCCCGAGCCTTCTTAGAAGCCGCGGCAAAGCGCCCCAGCTTCATGCGGTGGATCGTCGGCGTCGGCATGGGGTTCCGGCAGGGCGAGACGCTCGGGCTGCGCTGGTCGTACGTCGACCTGGAGGCGGAGCTGTTCCGCCCCGAGTGGCAGTTGCAGCGGCTCACGTGGCGGCACGACTGCGACGACCCGCACGCCTGTGGGGGACGCCTGCACCGCTTCGAGCCGTGCCCGCCGGACTGCACCGCGCACAAGAGCTACAAGCGCGGCTGCCCGAAGCCGTGCACCAAGACGTGCACCAAGCACGCGAGCACCTGCCCGCAGCGCAAAGAGGGCGGACTCACCTTCACCCGGCCCAAGACCAAGAAGAGCCGGAACGCCGTGCCGATCCCGCCCGTCTTCATTCCCTTCCTGCAGGACCACAAGGCTCAGCAAGAAGCGGCACGGCAAGCCGCCGGGGAGCTGTGGCAGGAGCATGACGTCGTGTTCGCGAGGCCGGACGGCCGGCCGCTGGACCCGCGTGCCGACTACGAGGAGTTCAAGGAGCTGCTCAAGGAGGCCGGGATCGACGACCGCCGCCTGTACGACGGGAGCCGCCACACCGCCGGCACGATCCTGAACGAGCTGGGCGTCGACATGCCCACGATCATGGAGATCCTGCGTCACACGCAGATCAGCCAGACGCGGCGGTACGTCAAGGGCCGGTCGCATCTCTCGAAGGATGCCATGCGGCGGATGGGCGAGTTCTTCGTGCCGCCGCCGTCGCCTCTACCGCTCTCGGATCCGGGCCCCACTGAGACCAGAACTGAGACCGCCGACACCCGCGCGGCCCGCTCCCGGCGCCGCCGCCGGATCCGCTGACGACGAAACCCCAGGTCAGAGCAGACCTGACCTGGGGTTTCAGCAGAGCCCCCTGTCGGATTCGAACCGACGACCTACGCATTACAAGTGCGTTGCTCTGGCCAGCTGAGCTAAGGAGGCACGCGCGCCACGACGCCGCGCGCGAGGCGGCACCACTGTACACAGAGGCCGTTACCCGGAGCCACGGAGTTCGGGCCACCCCGGGCCCGTCTCGAAAATTTCCGCGAAGTTCACATGCCCGGAACTACTGACAGACGTGTGAACGCCAGGTACCGTCCTGAGCCAGTTCACACGCGTGGACTACACCACAACGGAACACCGTCGTGGCACCGCCTTCCTACTCGGATCGTCCGGCACGTTCCTGCCGGTAGAAGGGGTTCATCCACCATGGCCACTGTGCAGTTCGACAAGGCGACCCGGATCTACCCGGGCTCCACCAAGCCCGCCGTCGACGCTCTCGACATCGACATCGAGGACGGCGAGTTCCTCGTCCTCGTCGGTCCTTCCGGCTGCGGCAAGTCCACCTCGCTCCGCATGCTCGCGGGGCTCGAGGACGTCAACGCCGGCGCCATCCGCATCGGCGACCGCGACGTCACCCACCTGCCGCCGAAGGACCGGGACATCGCCATGGTGTTCCAGAACTACGCGCTCTACCCGCACATGACGGTCGCCGACAACATGGGCTTCGCGCTCAAGATCGCCGGCGTCAACAAGGCGGAGATCCGGCAGAAGGTCGAGGAGGCCGCGAAGATCCTCGACCTCTCCGAGTACCTGGACCGCAAGCCGAAGGCCCTCTCCGGCGGTCAGCGCCAGCGTGTCGCCATGGGCCGCGCCATCGTGCGTGAGCCGCAGGTGTTCCTCATGGACGAGCCGCTGTCCAACCTGGACGCCAAGCTCCGTGTGTCGACGCGTACGCAGATCGCGTCCCTCCAGCGCCGCCTCGGCATCACCACCGTCTACGTCACCCACGACCAGGTCGAGGCCATGACGATGGGCGACCGCGTGGCGGTCCTCAAGGACGGTCTGCTCCAGCAGATCGACACCCCGCGCAACATGTACGACAGGCCCGCCAACCTCTTCGTGGCCGGCTTCATCGGCTCCCCGGCCATGAACCTGGTCGAGGTGCCGGTCACCGACGGCGGCGTGAAGTTCGGCAACTCGGTCGTGCCGGTGCAGCGTGACGCGCTCACCGCCACCAGCGACAAGACCGTCACGGTCGGCGTCCGCCCCGAGCACTTCGACGTGGCCGGCCCCGAGTCCGACCAGGGCCTCGCGGTCACCGTCAACGTCGTCGAGGAACTCGGCGCCGACGCCTACGTCTACGGCACCGCCAAGCTCGACGACGACGCCAAGGACCTCGTCGTCCGCGTCAACGGCCGTGACGTCCCGGAGAAGGGCAGCCAGCTGCGCGTCGTCCCGCGCTCCGGCGAGACCCACGTGTTCTCCACGTCGAGCGGCGAGCGCCTCTCCGACTGATCAACCGGCGAACCCACCACTCCGGGTGAATCACCCGGTCTTTGACGAAGAGGGCCCCGCGAGCTGCTGCGGGGCCCTTCTCGTTGTCGACAAATACCCCGGCAGACCGGACGTTTCGAGCGTTGTGCGTCAACCCTGTACCCAGAAAGGGGCACTTCCTCATCCCCCGAACCGGTGACTAAATGTCTACAAACCATTACGGGGCGCTACCCTCACACGCGTGAAGCACTCCAACAACCCTCAGACGCGACGCGGCCGGGGCCCCGCCCGCCGGATCGGCCGCACCCTCGCTTTCGTCCTGCCCGTCGTCCTGGTGCTCTCCGGGACCCTCGCGGTCACCCGAGTCAACTGGTCGGGCCACTCCACCGACCCGGTGCTCGCCGCAGCGGACACCGCCACGTCCGCCGGCGCCTCCCGCGCCGCCGAGCGCGCCCCCCAGGACGTCCTGCGCGACAGACTGCTGACCGAGCTGCAGCAGGAGAACCCGGGTGTCGCCCTCACCCACCTCCAGCAGGCCGTCAACGGCCGCCCGTCGCTCGCCAAGCACTGCGCATCCATCGCCCGCGCCCTCGGCCAGGCGGCCGTCCGGGTATACGGCCCGACCCGCGCCCAGTCCTACGCCCGCCCGGTCTGCGACACGTCCTTCGCCACAGGCGTCGCCGCGGCACACAGCTGAGCGCGCCGCCCCGGCGCAGACCGCCGGGTGAACACGACGGCGGACCGGCACCGGCCGGGAAGCCGGTGACAGCCGACGAGGGAACCGACTTCCCCCGTCGTCCCGGGCGGGACGCCACGTACAGTTCGGTCCCATGAGCGATCCGAACGCCGCGTCCCGCCCCGTTCAAGCCGTCGTTCTGGCCGGCGGCCAGGGCTCCCGGCTGCGTCCGTACACCGACGACCGGCCCAAGCCGATGGTCGAGATCCCCGGGACGGGGACTCCGATCATCGGCCATCAGCTGTCCTGGCTCGCCGAGGAGGGCGTGACGGACGTCGTGGTCTCCTGCGGCCACCTCGCCGATGTGCTGCAGAAGTGGCTGGAGACGGCCGATCTGCCCCTCTCCGTCACCACCGTCGTCGAGCCCGAGCCCCTCGGCCGCGGCGGCGGCCTCAAGTACGCCGCGGCACGTCTGCCCCACCCCGACCGGCCCTGGTACGCCACCAACGGGGACATCTGGACGCGGTTCTCGCTGCGGGACATGGCGGACTTCCACGCCGAGCGCGACGCGATCGCCACGGTGGCGCTGGCCCGGCCCCGGCTGCCGTGGGGCGCGGTCAAGACCGACGGCTTCGGCCACATCACCGACTTCATCGAGGCCCCGCCCTCGACGTTCGAGATCAACGCGGGCGTCTACGTCTTCTCCCCCGAGTTCACCGGGCTGCTGCCGCAGCGTGGGGACCACGAGCGGACGACGTTTCCGCATCTGGCCCGTGAGCGGCGCCTCGCCGGGTTCACGATCCCGCAGGGGTCCTACTGGCGGGCCATCGACACCGCGAAGGACCTGACGGAGGCGGCCAAGGAACTGGCGGCCCTGGGCCGCTGAGGGCGCCGTCCACGGCCACCGGCCACCGGGCACCGGGCACCGGGCACCGGGCACCGACGAGGGTCCCCGCGCCCGGCCAGCTAACCAGCACCCGGGCACCGGAAGGGTCCCGCGCCTCCCGGCCGGTCAGCCGGCACCCGGGTAGCGAAAAGGGCCCCGCACCACGTGGTGCGGGGCCCTCGCCGTCTCTCGTTCGGGTCGGCCGGCTAGCCCAGCAGACCGCCCACCAGGCCCGGGCGGCCCGTGGACGAGGAGCCGTCGCCGCCCGTGCCGGCGCCGCCGGTGGAGCCCGAGCCGCCCGTGGCGCCGCCGCCGGACGTGGGGCCCGAGGTCGTGGTCGGCGCCTGGTCGACCGGGGAGGACTGCTGCGGCGGGGCCTGGCCCCCGGTGCCCTGCGTCTGACTCGGGGAACCGCCGGTGACCGTGCCGGTGTCGCGGGTGGCCTCCGGCCGGGTCGTGGTGCCGGCGCTGGGGCTGGCCGAACCGGCCGTCGCGCCCTGCGTGGGCGAGGAGGAGGCCGACGGGGTCCGCTTCTCCTGCCGCTTGCCGGGCTCGCCGGGGAGCGGGGAGCCGGGCAGCTCGTTGCGCGGGGCCTCGCCGGGGCCCGGGACGACGACCCGGTCGGCGTCGCGGACGGCACCGCCGAGCAGCGAGCCGACGAGCAGGGTGAGGCCGATGGCGACGGCGGTGACCAGGGCGCCCCGGCGCAGCACGTACCGGCGCAGGTCCCAGATGTCCGCGCGGGGGCCGAGGCGCCGCCAGGCGCTGCCGGCCAGGCGGCCGTCGACGGAGTAGACGGGGGCACCGGCGATGATCAGCGGCGACCAGGCGGCGAGGTAGATGATGTCGGGCGTCTCGTAGGCCGGGACGCTCTTCCAGCTGACGGTGACCAGCAGCGCGGCGGAGAGCAGGGCGCCGAAGGCCGCGGCGACGCGCTGCCAGCAGCCGAGGACCGTCAGGACGCCGACGATGACCTGTGCGAAGGCGATGACCAGTCCGGAGCCCACCGGGTGTTCGAGGGCGAACTGGCGCAGCGGCTCGGCGACTTCCCAGGGGTGCAGGGTGTTCAGCCACTTCACCATGGAGCCGCGCTTGCCGCCGTCGAAGTAGACGGGGTCGCACAGCTTGCCCATGCCGGCGTAGATGGAGATGAAGCCGAGGAAGACGCGCAGCGGGAGCAGGACGACGCCGAGGTTCATGCGGCGGCCCGGGAAGTAGGCGTGCCGCGCGGGGTCGTCGCCATGGCGCCTGACGTGCCGTTCGGACTCCTCCTCCTCGCCAGGGAGGTCCTCGAACTCGCCTTCCGCGTAGCCCGGTTCGTCGTAGGCGCTGCCGACCGTGCGCATGCGGGGCAGCAGCCGGGTGCCGTCGGCGGGGTCGTGGGAGCGCTGAGGGCCGACGACAGGGGTCTCGACCGTCTGGACGAGGTCGTCCTCGTGGCCGCCGCCCTCGTACCCGGTGGTGTAGCCCGCGCCCTCGTGGCCCGCGTCCACGCGGGAGATGACCTGGGTGGCTCCGGTGTCGGAGGTGAGCTCCTCGGCGTGCCGCACGCTCTCGTGCCGCACGGCCTGCAGGAGCCGGTGGGCGCCGGTGTCGTCGGGCGCTGATCTGCCGCTCCATACGACCGGCCGGCGCCGGGTGGTGGCGCCGTCCGCCGCGCCCCCGGCGGTGACGAGGGGGATGCGGGCGGTGCCCTCGGTGGCGTTCAGATGCCGTGCGACCCGGGGGGACCGGACGCGACGCGTCGATGCGCCCAACTGCACGCGGAAGCTCGCGTGGTTGACGATGACCTGCGCCGGGTCGCTCGGCACCTTCACCATGCTCAGCGCGGGAGCGTCGTCGAGTCCCGACGAGCGGTCCCCCGTGGGTGTGCGGGGTGTTCTGGTGTCCACACTCATCTAACCGAGTGACGTCGGGTTAGGACACTGCTTTGACCCGCCCTATCTGTCCGGATCCCGTCAAGCTTGTCCTCGTCCCCCCGACAACCCCGGAATTCCCCCGCACGGGTGAAGTTCCGGACGCCTGTTCAGGCGCGTCGACGGGCCGCCTCGTAGAGCACGATGCCCGCCGCCACGCCGGCGTTGAGCGACTCGGCGCCGCCCGGCATCGGGATCCGCACCCGGACGTCGCAGGTCTCCCCGACCAGCCGGGACAGCCCCTTGCCCTCGCTGCCGACGACGATCGCGACGGGGCCCTCCAGGGCCTCCAGCTCCGTCAGTTCGACATCACCGTCGGCGGCCAGGCCGACGACCACGACACCGGCCTTCTTGTACGCCTCCAGCGCGCGCGTCAGGTTGGTGGCGCGGGCGACGGGCGTCCGGGCGGCCGTACCGGCGGACGTCTTCCAGGCACCGGCGGTCATGCCGGCGGCCCGCCGCTCGGGCACGACGACGCCGTGCCCGCCGAACGCGGAGACGGACCGGACGACCGCGCCCAGGTTGCGCGGGTCGGTCACCCCGTCGAGCGCGACGATCAGCGGGTCCGCGCCCTCGTCGGCGGCCGCGTCGAGCAGGTCCTCGGGGTGGGCGTACTCGTACGGCGGGACCTGGAGGACAAGGCCCTGGTGGTTCAGCCCGTTCGTCATCCGGTCGAGCTCGGGGCGCGGCGCCTCCATGAGGTTGATGCCGCCGCGCTCGGCCGCGAGCTGCAGGGCCTCGCGCACGCGCTCGTCGTTGTCGATGAACTGCTGGACGTACAGCGTGGAGGCGGGCACGCCCTCGCGCAGGGCCTCGTAGACCGGGTTGCGTCCGACGACCAGCTCGGAGGCCGACTTGCCGCCGCGGCCGCGGGCCGCGGGGCGGCGCGAGGTCTGGCGCGCCTTGGCGTTCGCGAGCCGGTTCTTCTTGTGTCCCTTGCGCATCTCGGCGGGCGGGGTGGGGCCCTTGCCCTCCAGGCCCCGGCGCCGCTGGCCGCCACTGCCGACCTGCGCGCCCTTCTTGCCGGACATGCGGCGGTTGTTGGCTGCCATGACCTACCTGTCTCTGCTGTCGCCCTGAGGCGGTGAAGTGCGTACGTCTATGAAGTGTGCCGCCCGGGGGCCCGGACGGCACAATCGATCTTCCGGCCGCGGGCGGGCTAGCGCGGGCCGAGGCTCCAGCGCGGGCCCTGCGGGCTGTCCTCGATGACCAGGCCGGACTGGCCCAGCTGATCGCGGATGGCGTCCGCGGTCGGCCAGTCCTTGCGCGCCCGGGCGGCCTCGCGCTGGTCGAGGACCATGCGCACGAGCGTGTCGACCACGCCATGCAGGTCCTCCCCCCGGTCGCCCTCGCCGGCCCACTGCGCGTCGAGCGGGTCGAGGCCGAGGACGCCCAGCATGGCGCGGACCTCGGCGAGCCGGGCCACCGCGGCTTCCTTGTCGTCGGCGGCGAGCGCGCTGTTGCCCTGGCGGACCGTGGTGTGCACCACGGCCAGCGCCTGCGGCACGCCCAGGTCGTCGTCCATGGCCTCGGCGAAGGCCAGCGGCACTTCGGCGGCGGGCTCGACGGCACCGGCCTTCTCGACCACGCGCTGCACGAAGCCCTCGATCCGCGCGAACGCCGACTCCGCCTCGCGCAGGGCCTCCTCGCTGTACTCGATCATCGAGCGGTAGTGCGGGGTGCCCAGGTAGTAGCGCAGCACGATCGGGCGCCAGCGCTTGACCATCTCGCTGACCAGGACCGAGTTGCCGAGCGACTTGGACATCTTCTCGCCGCTCATGGTGACCCAGGCGTTGTGCACCCAGTACTGGGCGAAGTCGTCGCCGTAGGCCCTGGCCTGCGCGATCTCGTTCTCGTGGTGCGGGAAGACCAGGTCCAGGCCGCCGCCGTGGATGTCGAAGGCGGAGCCCAGGTACTTGTGGGCCATCGCCGAGCACTCCAGGTGCCAGCCGGGGCGGCCGCGGCCCCAGGGCGTCTCCCAGTCGGGTTCGCCGGGCTTGGTGGCCTTCCACATGGCGAAGTCGCGCGGGTCACGCTTGCCGGAGACGCCCTCGTCGGGCTGGCGCAGGTCGTCGATGTCCTGGTTGGACAGCGCCAGGTACTCCGGGAAGGAGCGGACGTCGAAGTAGACGCTGCCGTCGGCGACGTAGGCGTGCCCGCGCTCGATCAGGCCGCGCATCATCTCGACCATCTCGGTGATGTGCCCGGTGGCGCGCGGCTCGTAGGTCGGGGGCAGGCAGCCGAGGGCGCGGTAGCCGTCGTCGAACGCCCGCTCGTTCTCGTAGCCGATGGCCCACCAGGGGCGGTCCTGGTCGGCGGACTTGGTGATGATCTTGTCGTCGATGTCCGTGACGTTCCGCACGAACGTGACCTCGTAGCCGCGGTACTCGAACCAGCGGCGCATGATGTCGAAGTTCAGGCCCGAGCGGATGTGCCCGATGTGCGGTGCGGCCTGCACGGTGGCGCCACACAGGTAGATCGAGACACAACCCGGCTTGAGCGGGGAGAAGTCACGGATCTGCCGGGCGCTGGTGTCGTACAGGCGAATGGTCACGGTTCCTAGGGTAGTGGGCCGTGGGGAGTGCGCGGCCCCGATCGGCCCGCAAGCCTCAGCCCGCGCGCACCACCAGGGCCGTCGCCACCGCCACCAGGCCCTCCTCGCGCCCCGGGAAGCCCAGGCCGTCCGTGGTCGCGCCCGACACCGACACCGGGGCTCCGGCCGCCTCCGACAGGAGCTTCTGCGCCTCGTCCCGGCGCTTGCCGATCTTCGGCCGGGGCCCCACCACCTGTACGGCGATGTTGCCGATGCGGAAGCCCGCCTCGCGGACGATCCGGGCCGCCTCGGTGAGCAGCGTGACCCCGGACGCGCCCGACCACTCGGGGCGGCCCGTGCCGAAGTGCTGCCCGAGGTCGCCGAGGCCGGCCGCGGAGAAGAGGGCGTTGCACGCGGCGTGGGCGACGACGTCCGCGTCGGAGTGGCCCGCCAGGCCCGGTCCCTCGCCCTCCCACTTCAGGCCGGCGCACCACAGGTCGCGGCCCTCCTCGAAGGCGTGGATGTCGGTGCCGATGCCGACCTGGGGCAGCGGGAAGCCGTCAGAAGCCATCGTTGAGCCTCCTGCGGGCCAGGACCGCCTCGGCGAGGACGAGGTCCAGGGGGCGGGTGACCTTGAACGCCTCCTCGTGGCCGGGGACGGCCACGACCGTGAGGCCGAGCCGCTCGACCATGCCGGCGTCGTCGGTGACGTCGCCGGTGACCGTCTCGTGCGCCCGGATTAGCGTGGCCCGGTCGAAGCCCTGCGGTGTCTGCACGGCCCGCAGCCGCGCCCGCTCCGGCGTGGCGACGACCGGCTCCGGCTCGCCGGGCGTCCCGGCGGGCTCGACCTGCTTGACCGTGTCGGCGAGCGGCAGCGCGGGGACCACGGCCGGGGCGCCGTCGCGTACGGCCTCGATCACGGCGTCGACCGTGTCCACCGGGACCAGCGGCCGGGCCGCGTCGTGCACCAGCACGATGTCGTGATCCGGCGGCAGCGCGTCCAGGCCGAGCTTCACGGACTCCTGGCGGCTCTGCCCGCCGGGGACGACGAGGAAGTCGGTCCGCTCGGGCAGCGCGTGCGCGTCGAGCAGCGACCTGACCTCGGCGGCGCCGTCGGGCGGGGCCACGACCACGACCAGGGAGACGGCGCGGGAGGCGGCCATCGCGCGGACGGCGTGGATGAGCATGGGTGTGCCGCCCAGCGCGCGGAGCGCCTTGGGGGCGCCCGGGCCGAGCCGTACGCCACGGCCGGCGGCCGGGATCACGACCGCCGTACGGGCCGTCGCGGGGGCGGCGGACGGCGAGGGACGCGAATCGTCAGACATCGGTTCCTGTCAGGTTTGTGTGCTGGCCTGGCGTGGGTATGGCCTGGTGGAGTGCCGGGCGCGACGCGCTCGACCGGACCCTTTCCGTGACGCTGGTCGAGCCGGCTGCCCGGGCCCGGCACGCCACACCGGGGCGTGAGTGATAACACATCCCGGGGGGTCGGCGCATCGGCGTTGGCGTACGAACATGCCGCAGCGCCCGGCGACAGGAATTCGTCATCGGGCACCGCGGCATTTCGATGTGCAGAGTTGATCAGCAGAGTGCTGAGCGACCGGCTTCCCCTCAGGAGGCGAGAACCTCGTCGAGCAGGGCCTCGGCCTTGTCCTCGTTCGTGTTCTCCGCGAGCGCGAGCTCGCTCACCAGAATCTGGCGGGCCTTGGCGAGCATGCGCTTCTCACCGGCGGAGAGTCCGCGCTCGCGCTCACGACGCCACAGGTCACGCACGACTTCCGCGACCTTGATGACATCGCCGGAGGCGAGCTTCTCCAGGTTTGCCTTGTACCGACGGGACCAGTTCGTGGGCTCCTCGGCGTACGGCGCACGCAGCACCTCGAAGACCCGGTCCAGTCCGTCCTGACCGACCACATCACGCACGCCGACGAACTCCGCATTGTCCGCTGGCACACGTACCGTCAGGTCACCCTGGGCGACCTTCAGCACCAAGTAGGTCTTGTCCACGCCTTTGATCTGGCGAGTTTCGATAGCCTCGATCAGCGCGGCCCCGTGATGGGGATAGACCACGGTGTCGCCAACCTTGAACGTCATGTGACAGGTACCCCTTCCGTGGCTATCCAGAGTAACACGGAAACCGGCGGTTCTGAATGGCGTTTTCGCAGGTCAGGGCATATCTCGGGGCTTGACAACTCCGACCGGAACGTGCTTCGGACAGGGAGTGGAAGAAGGTATTCGCAGGTGGGAGCGGCTCTCCGGGCCGAGCGAAACACGTACGCTACACGCATCCGCAGCCCCCTCCAGATGGCCGAACATCCCGGTATGTCCGGTTCCATGTGATCGACTTCCGCTACTCCGTTCGGCGGCCCGAGCCGGCTTCCGGTCGAATCCCGAATTGATCACGCGACCCCCGGGCGAGCCGCGGGCGATCGATTTTCCGGGCCGTGCGCACATTCCTTCACGGAAGTTTTGCGCTGCCGCCCGGGGCTCTTATGTGAATGCAGGACGTACACCCGGCAATGTGACGCACGAGTCACTTGTGACGCCGGAGCCCACGGAGACGCAGGTGGGATCGCAGGCGCCGGGGGGTCGGGTGCGGCCACGCGGGAACGGCTCGGTAACCTAAGGCCCGCTGACAGACACTTAGGGCGGCTTTATCGGCCGCTCCGTTCGAGTCAAGGAGTTGCCGCCGCCGTGAGCAGCAGCCTTCGACGCGGCGCCCTCGCCGCTGCCGCCATCGCGTTCTCGGTCGCCTCGCTCGCCGCGTGCGGAGCCGGCCACAACGCCCAGACGCTGGAGATCAAGCCGGACAACGCGGCCACGAGCGTGGGGGACATCAAGATCCAGAACGCGATCGTGATCACGCAGCCCGACCTCGAGTCGACCGGCCCGGCCGCGATCTCCGCCACCTTCTTCAACGAAGGCCGCACCGACCAGACGCTGGAGTCCATCACCCTGCCCGGCACCGGCAAGACCGCCGAACTCAAGCCGGCCAAGGGCGGCAGCCTGACCATCCCGGCCGGCGGCTCGCTGATCCTGGGCGGCAAGGACAACGCCACGGCGATGCTGCCGAGCAGCCGCGAGGCCGTGCAGGACGGCAACGCCCAGAAGGTCACCTTCACCTTCAGCAAGACGGGTGACGTGAGCCTGCGCGCGTTCGTGGTCCCGGCCGAGCACTACTTCGAGGAGTGGGGCCCGACCGAGGTCCCGGCCGCGCCGGGCGCGTCTGCCTCCCCCTCCGGCTCGCCGTCGGGCAGCCCCTCGGGCTCGCCGGCCGGCACCGGGAGCCCCGCCGCGGGCGAGACGCCGGGCGGCGAGGAGCCGCCGGCCACGCCGACCGACGCGGCCTCCGCGAGCGCGACGGCCGGCGCCGGGCACTGACCCGGCGCAGCACGTGAAGGGGCGGGACCTCTCCGAGGAGAGGTCCCGCCCCTTCTCGCCGTCGGCGTCCGGGGCCGGTCTACGGCTCGAACTTGTAGCCCAGGCCGCGGACCGTCACCAGGTAGCGCGGGGCGCCCGGGTCCGGCTCGATCTTGGCGCGCAGGCGCTTGACGTGGACGTCGAGGGTCTTGGTGTCACCGACGTAGTCGGCGCCCCAGACCCGGTCGATGAGCTGCATGCGGGTCAGCACGCGGCCGGCGTTGCGCAGCAGCATCTCCAGCAGGTCGAACTCCTTCAGCGGCAGGTCGATCTTGGTGCCGCCGACCGTGACCACATGCCGGTCGACGTCCATACGGACCGGGCCGGCCTCCAGCGCGGCCGGGGTCACCTCCTCCGGCTCGCCCCTGCGGCGCAGCACGGCCCGGATGCGGGCGACCAGCTCGCGCGAGGAGAACGGCTTGGTGACGTAGTCGTCGGCTCCTATCTCCAGCCCGACCACCTTGTCGATCTCGCTGTCCTTGGCGGTGACCATGATCACGGGAACGTTGGAGCGGCCGCGCAGCTGGCGGCAGACCTCCGTGCCCGGCAGGCCGGGCAGCATCAGGTCGAGCAGGACGAGGTCGGCGCCGTTGCGCTCGAACTCGTCGAGTCCGTCGGGCCCGGTGGTCGCGACGGCGACCTCGAAGCCCTCCTTGCGGAGCATGTACGACAGGGCGTCGGAGAAGGACTCCTCGTCCTCGACGACGAGCACACGGGTCACGGAAGGACCTCCGGGGCGGGATGCGTTTCGTACGCGGTGGAATCGGGGGATGTGGGGGTCTGCCGCCCGGCCTCGTCATCGAGGCCCGCGCCTGCGGCGCGTTCGTCCCGGGCGGACTGCTGATGTGCGCGGTCGCGGGCCGCAGGGGCCTCCGGCAGCCGCAGCGTGAAGGTGGAACCCTGGCCTTCGGCGCTCCACACGGTGACCTCTCCGCCGTGCGAGGCGGCCACGTGCTTCACGATGGCCAGTCCCAGCCCCGTGCCACCCGTGGCACGGGAGCGGGCCGGATCGACGCGGTAGAAGCGCTCGAAGATGCGCTCCTTGTCCTTGTCGGAGATGCCGATGCCCTGGTCGGTGACGGCGATCTCGATGTGATCCCCGCCCGGCGCGTTCACCCTGCGGGCCGCTATGCCGACGCGGGTGCGGGCGGGCGAGTAGTTGACCGCGTTCTCGACGAGGTTGCCGAGCGCGGCGGCGAGCTGGCCGCGGTTCCCCCACACACGCAGGTCGGCGGTACCGCCCGCCCGTCGCCCGCCGCCACCCTGCTCGGGCCCTTCGGGCGACCATACGTTCGAGGCCATGGTGATCTGCTTGGTGCCGGCCTGGTGCCGGCAGCGGTCGATGGCCTCGGCGACGAGCTCGTCGACGCGGACCGGCTCGGCGTCCTCCAGCGGATCGTCGTTCTGCACCCGCGACAGGTCGATGAGCTCCTGCACCAGGCTGGTCAGCCGGGTCGCCTCGATCTGCATGCGCCCGGCGAACCGCTGCACCGCCTCGGGGTCGTCGAAGGCGTCCATGACGGCCTCGGAGAGCAGCGACAGGGCACCGACGGGCGTCTTCAGCTCATGGCTCACGTTGGCGACGAAGTCGCGCCGGACCGCCTCGATGCGGCGGGCCTCGGTCAGGTCCTCCACGAGCAGCAGCACCAGCCGGGAACCGAGCGGCGCGACCCGCGCGGAGACGGCCAGGGCCTCTCCGCGTCCGGTGCCGCGCCGTGGCAGGTCAAGCTCGACCTGGCGTATCTCCCCGTCCCGCCGGGTGTCCCGGGCCATCTGCAGCATCGGCTCGACGGCGAGCTTGCCGCCGCGGACCAGGCCGAGGGCGTACGCCGCCGAACTGGCCTTGACCACGCCGTCGGCCTCGTCGAGGACCACGGCGGAGGACCGCAGGACCGACAGGACGGTGTCCACGCCCGGCGGGAGCACCGCGTCCGTGTGCAGGGAACTGCGGGTCGGGCGCTTCTGCTCGCGCTCGCTCCAGCGGAACGCCAGCATGGCGATGACGCCGGTGAGCACCCCGGCGATCGCTGCCACTGCGGCGACCGCCGCGTTCACGTCCATGCACCCAGGTTAGGCATGGGTCGGGCGCGCTCCACAGCCGTCGGGCTGCGACCTCGAACACTCGTCGCCCAGAGTTCACCTTGGAGCCAGTACTGGTTCATTTGGGATGCCGGAAACGGACGCGTACGGGCCGGAACGTGGGAGCGTGGGGTGCGGACCGTTGGTCGTACGACGGTCGTACCGCCGGTTTGTCGGTGGGGGCCCGGCCCTTGAACCCCCGACTTGAACGCACGAGAGGGAACCCTGATGCGGGACGCGTACCACGAGGAACTGGACTCGATCGGCGACGGTCTGGTGGAGATGGCCCGGCTGGTCGGGTCGGCGATCGGGCGCGCCACGACCGCCATGCTCGACTCCGACCTGAAGCTGGCCGAGAACGTGATCGAGGCCGACCAGAAGGTCGACGAGCTCCAGCACGAGCTGGAGGCCCGGGCGATAGCCCTGCTGGCGCGGCAGCAGCCGGTGGCGACGGACCTGCGCATCGTCGTGACGTCGCTGCGCATGTCGGCCGACCTGGAGCGCTCGGGCGACCTCGCCCAGCACGTGGCGAAGCTGGCGCGTCTGCGCTACCCGGACCGCGCGGTCCCGAGCGACCTGCACGCCACGATCCTGGAGATGGGCCAGCTCGCACAGCGCCTGATGGCGAAGGCCGCCGAGGTGATCATCACCAAGGACGTCGACCTCGCGCTGCAGCTGGAGCAGGACGACGACGCGATGGACCTGCTGCACCGCACGCTGTTCCAGCACCTGATGGACGACCGCTGGAAGCACGGCATCGAGACGGCCGTGGACGTCACGCTGCTGGGCCGCTACTACGAGCGGTTCGCCGACCACGCGGTGTCGGTCGCCAAGCGCGTGGTGTACCTGGTGACGGGCGAGCACGCGGACGAGCTCCAGGTGGATGTGCAGCCGGAGATCCAGGCGGCCCCGGGGGCGGAGGGGGCCTGACCCCCGGTTTCGCCAGGGCGTGAAACGGCCGGGCGGGGTTCGGGCTGGGCGCGCGGGCGCCTCTGTGCGCCGTTGATGCGCCCAGCGGACCTGGCGTCCAATGGGCACAGGCACCAGCCTCGAGGAGGGACCCATGGCCGAATCCCCCAGCACCGCGCCCGACCCCACCCAGCAGCGCGAGACCGAGCAGCCCGCCGAGCTCAGGAACCTGCCCCTGATCGCCGCGTGCGGCTGCGGCTCGGGCTGCGGCTGCGGGTGCCAGTCGGGCGGCCCCTGCCAGTGCGGCTGACGCCGGCACGCTGTGCCGTTCGACCTGTGGGGCCCCGGCGGCGCGCCGGGGCCCCACGGCGTTGCGGTCGCCCGCAGGGCCGTTCGGGCGGAGCATGGAAGGTGCGGGGGTCAGGGCGTGGAGTGCCGTACGGGAAGGAGGCACGGGCCATGGCCAAGTTCATGGATGTCCACCACAGCATGAAGGGCATCACGGAGGAGCAACTGCGCGAGGCCCACGACGCGGACCTCGCCATCCAGGACGAGGAGCAGGTCTCGTTCGAGCAGGCCTGGGCGGACCCGGAGTCCGGCCTCGTCTACTGCCTCTCGGAGGCCCCGTCGGCCGAAGCGGTGCAGCGCGTGCACGAGCGGGCCGGGCACCGGGCGGACGAGGTGCATGCGGTGCCGTTGACGGTGTCCTGAGGGATCGGCCACCGGCGGGGACCGGCGGCGGGCTGGGAGCGGCCACAGGCCGGGATCAGCAGGCCGGATCGACGGCGGGTTGAGGTCAGCCACAGGCCGGGATCAGCCACAGGCCGGGATCAGCCACAGGCCGGGATCAGCGACAGGCCGGATCGGTGGCGGGGCCGTTGTCAGTGCCGGGCACTAACCCTGTGCACCGCGCGGCCGGCTTCCGGGGGTTCCAGCTCCGTAGGGAATGGTTGCATCCCCGGTCTGTACGGGGGTGGCCCGGAGAAGTCGTCCGGGCCGCAACCGACGACCGGGCCTCGTCGATGACCAGGCGGTGACCTGCCAGCGCCGGCCGCGCGTCAGCCCTGTCGTGTGCGCAGGCGCAGCCGTTGGGTGCGCAGCTGCGGATGATTGTGGGAGTCGGTCGTCCCGTCACTGCCCGACCCGGCCGTCGATCCGCTCGCGCAGGAGGTCGGCGTGGCCGCAGTGGCGCGCGTACTCGGCGATCTGCGCCAGCAGGACGTCGCGGAGCCGGAGCCGGCCGCCGGGCTCGGGGCCGAGGTCGGAGTGGCCGGCGTTCGTGGTGTTGAGGTCCGTGACGCCGGCCAGGTAGCGGTCGGTGCGCTCGGCCTCCGTCCGCCACTGGCGCCAGGCGTCGTCCACGACCGCCTGGTCGGGCAGCGCGCCGTTGAAGTCGCCGTCGCGGTCCGCGTCGGTGCGGTACAGCTTCGGGGCGTCCTCACCGGCCATGACGCGACGGAAGTGCCGTTCCTCCTCGGTCAGGTGCCGCACCAGCCCGAGCAGGGACATGGTGGACGGCGGCACGGACCGCCGGGCCATCTGCTCCGCGTCCAGGCCCGCGCACTTCATCTCCAGGGTGAGGCGGTAGGTACGCAGGTAGTCGAGCAGAAGACCGTGCTCCCCGACGGGCTCGGCGTCGGTCTCACGGGGGTCGTCGTCCGGGTCGACCCACATGTCGGGGTAGACGGTCGCCTGCGTCCACCGGGTCGTGCTGCTGTCGTCGGTGTGCTCGTGGGAGGCCATGGGCACATGCTGGGGGGCGGGGAGCCGGTCCGCCACCGAATTCCCGGCCGGGAGCCGCCCCGACGTCAGCGCCTGACGTTGGGCCGGCACCCGGTGCCCGGTTCACCTGCCCGCTTGGAGCCCGCACCGCTGACGCCCCCGCCCGGTGACGGCGCCGATGCCCTTGGCTACGTCCGGTCCAACGCAGCGAAGACGGCCAGGCAGAGGGTCAGGCTTGCGGCGAACGCCATTCCGCAGCGGGAGAGGGCCGACGGCACGGCGGCTCCCTCCCAGCGGGCGAGGGCGAAGGCGATGGCCGCGGCGACGAGGGAGAAGAGGACGGCCACCGCCAGCGCGAGGAGCAGAAACGCCGGGAAGGTGTGTTGCATGGGGGCACCGCCTGGGTCGTGTGGTGTGGATGACGAATCACGACGATCCCCGGGCGGGACCGCAGGTGGGACGGTTGGATGTTTCTCCGGTGACAACAGGGGGTTGTCCGGCGAACAAACCAGGGGGGTTCGGGTGGCCGGCGAGAGGAAGCGGGCGGGGCGGCCGTGGGGGCCGGCCCGGGGCTCGTGCGTCGAGATCAATCAGCTGGTCGCCATGGTGCGGTCCTGGCTCGACGAATCGGGGGTGTCCGTGCGGCAGTTGCACGTACGGCTCACGCCCGAGCACTTCGTCGCCGGGGCCGTGCCCGAGTTACGCCGGTTGCGTGACCGGCTGTCCGGCGAGTCGCTGGAGTGGGATCTCGTCGAGGCCGTGGCAGACGTGTGCTTTCCTCACGAAGACGCCGACCTCTCCCGGCGGCGCCTTGGGGAGGCGAGGTCGCTGTGGGACCGGGCGCGCCTGAACCCCACAGCGGTCACGGAGGCGCAGGAGCTGGTGCCCGCTCGGGCCCTGCTGGAGGCCAAGGACCGCACCATCGAGGTCCTCCAGGAGATGCAGCGCGCCCGGCAGGCGTACGAGGCCGGTGAACGCGGGCGCCAACAGGCCTTGTCCATCGCCACGTTGCTGTTCGTGATGCTGGGGCAGGCCCAGGCGAAGGTTGCCGAGCTGAAGCGCAGGCTCGACGCGTTGGAGTCGGTCACGGTCGACCTCCCTGACGGTCAGGGGGTGGTGGAACTCCTTTCCCGGGCGCAGCGGCAGGAGACGGAACTACGCGAACAATTGGCTCGCGCCGAGCGGGAGCGTGGCATCGCCCAGCAGGTCGCCGACCACGCGGCACGCCGCGTTCAGGACCTGGAAGCCGAACTGGCCGAGTTGCGCCTACGCATGGGAGAGGACGAACCTTCCCCGGCACAGGAACCGGCACCGCTGCTGTCCGGGCCCGATCTGCACGCGTTCGACCCGGACGACGCCGCGCTCAACGATGTCGACCGTGCGCTGGAGAAGGCACGCGCCGTGCTCGACGAGGAGCACGAGGCCGTCCACCAGGCCGCCGACGAGGTGGGGTATCGGCCGTCCTCAATTCCCCCGGCTTCGGCGGTGGACGCCGGCGTCTCCCTGCCCGGGCGCGTCCCGCACGGCTCGACGGGACACCTGCCCGGGTTGTCCGGAACAACCCCGGACAACCCGCCGACCAGCCAGGAGGCGTCCTTCCCCGCGCTCGAGTCCCCACGGTCCCCGGTCGCCGGCCCCCAGGGCGACCTGTCCGAGGCGGCCCATCGCATCACAAGGGGGAGGGACCCGGAGGACATCATGACGCGGCTGTGCCGGGCCCTCGTCCCGGCCGTCGCCGACGCGGTCATGGTCTATCTGCGGAACCCGTTCCCGACGGGCGACGACCACCACGTGGGCCCGCTGGTGCTGCGGCTGCAGCAAGTGCACCCGCTCCACGCCGGAGGGGGTGCCAGGCAGTGCGAGGTGCGCCCCGGCAGCGCGCTCTTCGAGGTGCTGAACGGGGCGCTGCCGGTCACCACCGACTCGCCGATCGGTGACGCCGCGCTGCCGGAACTGCTCGGCCGACGGCATGAAGCACCTGGTGGGGGACACACCGTCCTGGTGCCCCTGCACGGTCGCAGCCGGATCATCGGCACCGCCGTCCTCCTGCGCCACGCCCACGAGCAGGCTTTCCAGGACGCCGACCTGTCGGTCGCCGCCGAGTTCGCTACCCGCAGCGCGCTCGCCATCGACAGGAGTCACCATCTGCAGGCCGCGGTCCAGGGCCTCCATCTGGCTCGCAGTCTCGCGGACACCCTGCAGATCGTCGCCGAAGGGGTCGTGACGGGTCTGGGATACGAGCTGGCGTGCGTCAACCTGGTCCGCCAGGACGGTGATCTCGTGGTCGCCGCCTTGGCGGGTGACGCCACCGCGGAGGCGCAGATGACCGGCCGGGTGGGCTCTCGTGACTCCTGGGAACGCCGGCTGACCATGGGCGAGCCGTGGGGCGACCTGGTGTTCATACCGCACACCGAGGGCTGGGTCCTCGACGACGACGACGTCCCGCAGTGGTACACCGACGGCCCCGCCCCCCGCTTCGAGGACGAGTGGCACCCGGCCGACCGGCTCTTCGCCCCGATGTACACCCGCAGCGCCTCCGGCGACTCCCGTGGTGAACTGCTCGGCGTGATTTCCGTGGACCGTCCCCTCACCCGGCGTCACCCCAGACCGGACGAACGCCGGGACCTGGAGGAGTACGCCTTCCAGGCCGCCGTCGCGATCAGCAACGCGCGGCTGCGGGCCAACATGCAGCGCGCACTGGTCAGGCAGGAAAGAGAGCAGCAGGCGCTGCGGGCGAGCGAGGAGTCGTTCCGCCAGGCCTTCGAGTACGCCCCGTCCGGCATGGCCATCGCCGAGATGGGCGGTAGCAGTCACGGCCGCATCCTCCGGGCGAACGATGTGCTGTGCCGCATGCTGGGCCGCCCGGCCTCCGCGATGCGCCGCTACTCCTTCTCCGACCTGGCCCACCCCGAGGACATAGGCACCCTGCTCCGCACCAGCGCCGAGGGCGGCCGCGCGGAACTGCGTCTCGGGCGCCGCGACGGGACGTACCTGTGGGTCTCCATGCGCAACAGCGTGATCGCGGACACCGCCGACGGCCCCCGCTTCCTGCTCACTCACATCGAGGACATCGAGGAGCGCAAGCACCGGGAACTGGAACTCGCCCACCGCGCCTCGCACGACACGCTCACGGGGCTGCCGAACGCCGCCGAGCTGCACGTCCGCATCGACGCCCGGCTCTGCGCACTCAGGAAGCACGGATCCGCCACCGCGGAGGCCCTCGGTCACCTCCACCTCGACCACACGGGCTACCACGAGCCGCCTCACACCCATGTCCGGCCCCCCGTGGGCGACGGCAACCCCCATGGCCTGGCCGTTCTGTTCTTCGCTCTCCGTGCCTTCAAGGCGATCAACACTCGTTTCGGGCACGGTACGGGGGACGACGTCCTGGTCGAAGTCGCCCGGCGGCTCAGTCAGGCCGCACGCGACGGTGACACGGTCGCGCGATACGGCGGTGACGAGTTCGTCGTCCTGGCCGACGACTTGAGCCTCACCGACGCGCACGAGGCAGCGTTGTCGCTACAGTCCCGGATCGGCATGCCGATCCGCGTGGGCGACCACGTCGTGCGCGTGCACGCGGATGCCGGCATCGCATGGGCGCAGTGCGGGACGACCCCCGCGGACATCCTGCGGGCGGCCCGCGGGTACGCATCATGACACGGCGCACCGGACGCGGAACGCGCCGCCCGACGACCGAAAAGGCCCCCGGCCGACGGGGAACTCGCGGGCCGGGGGCTTAATCGATTCGGGTTACTTCTTCTTGCCCTGGTTCTTGACCGCCTCGATGGCCGCTGCCGCTGCCTCGGGGTCCAGGTACGTGCCGCCCGGGTTCACCGGCTTGAAGTCGGCGTCCAGTTCGTAGGAGAGCGGGATGCCCGTGGGGATGTTCAGGCCCGCGATGTCCTCGTCGGAGATGCCGTCCAGGTGCTTGACCAGGGCGCGGAGGCTGTTGCCGTGGGCCGCGACCAGGACCGTGCGGCCGGTCAGCAGGTCGGGGACGACCGCGTCGAACCAGTACGGGAGCATGCGGACGACGACGTCCTTCAGGCACTCCGTGCGCGGGCGCAGCTCCGGCGGGAGGGTCGCGTAGCGCGGGTCGGAGAACTGGGAGTACTCGGCGTCGACGTCCAGCGGCGGCGGCGGGGTGTCGTAGGAGCGGCGCCACAGCATGAACTGCTCCTCGCCGAACTCGGCGAGCGTCTGCGCCTTGTCCTTGCCCTGCAGGGCGCCGTAGTGGCGCTCGTTCAGGCGCCAGGAGCGGTGGACCGGGATCCAGAGGCGGTCGGCGGACTCCAGGGCGAGCTGCGCGGTGCGGATGGCGCGCTTCTGGAGGGACGTGTGGACCACGTCGGGGAGCAGGCCGGCGTCCTTGAGCAGCTCGCCGCCGCGGGTCGCCTCCTTCTCGCCCTTCGCGGTGAGGTTGACGTCCACCCAGCCGGTGAACAGGTTCTTCTCGTTCCACTCGCTCTCGCCGTGGCGGAGGAGGATCAGCTTGTACGGTGCGTCGGCCATGCCTCAGAGCGTAATCCACGCTTTCGCCCGTTCGCGTGGCTGCCCGGCAGGCGGACGTTTGACGGGATCTGTTAATTGAGTGGCCCCCGACAAAGGGCGGATTGTAATTTCCCCTTGCTGCCAGCGCCGCTTACATCGGTGTCGCCATCCGCATCCTGTCGCCTCCGGGGGAGCCCATGCCGTACGCCCTGCGTGCCCGACGTGCCGTCCGGGAGACGGTCTCAGGTCTCCCCCGGGAGTTCTGGTGGCTGTGGACCAGCACGCTCGTCAACCGGCTCGGCGCGTTCGTCGCGACGTTCATGGCGCTGTACCTGACCCTCGACCGCGGCTACTCCGCGACGTACGCCGGTCTGGTCGCCGCCCTGCACGGGCTCGGCGGCGTGGTCTCCTCACTGGCCGGCGGTGTGATGACCGACCGGCTGGGACGGCGGCCGACCCTGCTGATCGCCCAGGCCTCGACCGCCGTGTCGGTCGCCCTGCTCGGCTTCGTGCGCGACCCCGTCACGATCGCCGGCGTCGCCTTCCTCGTCGGCATGGCGAGCAACGCGTCGCGCCCGGCCGTGCAGGCGATGATGGCCGACATCGTCCGGCCCGAGGACCGCATCCGCGCCTTCTCCCTCAACTACTGGGCCATCAACCTCGGTTTCGCCATCTCCTCCATGGCCGCCGGGTTCATCGCCGAGGTCAGTTACCGCGCCGGTTTCCTCATCGAGGCGGGGATGACGATGGTCTGCGCGATCGTCGTCTTCCTGCGCCTGCCGGAGTCCCGGCCGGCCGAGCCGGTGGAGACCGCCGCCGGCTCCGACCGTTCGGTCGGCCTCGGGACCGTACTGCGTGACGGACGCTTCATGAGTGTCGTCGGGCTGTCCTTCCTCGTCGCGCTGATCTTCCAGCAGGGGTCGGTGGGGCTGCCGGTGGCGATGGGCGCGGCGGGGTTCACCCCGGCCGAGTACGGCATGGCGATCGCCGTCAACGGCGTGCTGATCGTCGTCCTCCAGATCCCGGTCACCCGTTTCATCGAGCACCGCGACCCACGCCGGCTGCTCGTCGTCTCGTCCGTCCTGGCCGGGTACGGCTTCGCGCTGACCGCCTTCGCGGGGTCGGTCGGGGTCATCGCCCTGACGGTGTGCGTGTGGACGCTCGCCGAGATCGTGAACGCGCCGACGCAGACCGGCCTCGTCGTACGGCTGTCCCCGACGCACGGACGGGGGCGCTACCAGGGCATGTACACGATGTCCTGGTCCGTCGCGGCCCTCGTCGCCCCACTGCTCTCCGGGTTCGTCATCGACCGGTTCGGGGCGGAGTGGCTGTGGGGGTTCTGCGCGGTCGTGGGGACGGTCGCCGGTGTGGGGTACGGGGTGTTGATGCGGCGGCTTCCGGAGGAGACGGCGGGAGTCGAGACGGAGGCCCAGTCGGTGGCCCCTGCGAAGCCGGTGGAACCCGTGAAGCCGGTGGAGCCCGTGAAGCCGGTAGAACCCGTGAAGCCGGTAGAGCAGGTGGAGCCAGTGGTGAAGGGGGCGGTGCGGCCGCAGCCGGAGGTGGGGGCGGGGTGAGCCTCGGCTCGCGAACCCCACAACCCGCGCGCCCCCATACCCCGGCCTGCCTGCCGAAACACCCTCGGCCTGCCGAACTTCCCCGGTCTGCCGAGATACCCCGGCCTGCCGAGATACCCCGCCTGCCGGACGGAGGCCCTGACCGCACGGGCACGTCCTCGTTACCTCCGACGTAATCGACGCCCACCGGCCCGCCCCGCCAAGCTGCTTCCATGACAACCACCGCTGAAGCCACCCGCTCCACCGTGCAGAAGTTCCTCGAACTCCGGCTCGCCGGGGACACCGAGGGGCTTGCCGGTCTGTTCGCCGACGAGGTCGACTGGGTGCTGGCCGAGAATCCCGTCGTGCCCTGGATCCGGCCTCGGTCGACGGCCGCGGAATGCGCCGCGCAGGCCGACGAGTTGGCGCGGTACACCGTTCCCGAGGACGCCCGCGCGTCCATCGACACCATCCTCGTCGACGGGGCCGATGCCGTGCTGATGGGGCATGTCGCCGGAACCGTGCGGGCGACCGGGAAGTCCTTCTCCGGGCCCTTCGCCCTGCGGCTCACCGTCGAGGACGGGCGGATCACCCGGCACTACCTGTACGAGAACAGCCTGTCGATCGCGGCGGCCTGCACGCCCTGACCGCCGACGGACGGCGTCAGCCGACCGCATCAGCCGACCGCATCAGCCGACCGCGCCAGCCGATCGCTCCAGCCGCCCGCGTCAGCCGACCCCGCCATCCGACCCCGTCAGCCGTCGACGATCCGCCAGTACTGGCGCTTGTCCTCGTCCCTCACGACCACGCCGAGCCGCAGCAACTCCCCGCGCAGTTCCCGGGCGTCGGCCGCGTCGTCCTCGTGCCTGCGGGCCTGGGCGCGGGCGCGCAGCAGCGCGTCGGCGCCCGCCGGCAGGCCGGGTGTGCCGGGAACCCAGCGGCGGAAGTCCGCGTGGTACGGGTCCTGTTCGGCCCAGGTCCAGCCGTGCGCGGTGAGGGTGTCGGCGAGACGGCGCCAGGACAGGCCGCACGGCTCGCGGGCCAGTTCCAGCCCGCTCGGGGAGAGCGCGACGAGTTGCTTGCCGTCCCGGAAGAGGACGTCGACGTCCTCGCGCGGGAACTCCTGGGTGCTGTCCCTGATCGTGAGGGCCAGGTGGGTGCCGGTGACGCGGACCGACAGGGACTCGTGGACCGCCGTGAAACCGAGCAGCAGACCGCCGAGCGCGCCCACCGCCACCGTGCCGAGGGTGAGGGCGGGTTCCGGGACGGAGGTCAGCAGTTCGGCCGGGCCCTTGAGCGGGGCCCACGGCAGGGACAGCAGCAGGCGGGCGAGGAGGGGCAGCAGCGCGCCCGCGACGGCACCGCAGACGACGCAGAAGAGCACGATGGCCCACGCCGATTCGCTGAGTTCCGCGGTCTCGCCCGCCCGCGGACCGGGGCCTTTGCGCAACGGCACGTTCCTGGCTTCCTCCATGGCATCGAGTCTGCTCAGACGCTCGCGGCCCTGTCATCAGCCGTTGGTCTACCGGTCCGCGACTTTGGTCGCCGCCCCGCCGGCCACGCACCCGCGCCCACGCCCACGCACCGGCACCCACGCACCGGCACCCACGGACCCGCGCCCACGCCCACGCCCGGCTCACGGGTGCAGGCGTGCCCCCTTCACCACCTTGTCCACCGCGTTCTTCGGCCCGTGGACGGCGAGCCCCACCAGGTCCAGCTCCGCCGTCGGCACCGCGCGTACGGCCGCCCGGTTGTCACGGTCGTTGCCCGTCGCGAACAGGTCGGAGGTGAAGACCGAGCGCGGCAGGGCGCGGGACAGGGCGCGGGCGTGGGCCGTGGTGAGGGTCTCCTTCGTGGCCTCGAAGACCAGGACCGGCTGGCGGAACATCGGCAGGTACGGCACGCCGTCCGCGTCCTCGTACGGTTCGCCGATCACCTCGGGGATCTGTGTTCCCAGGCCGCTGACCAGGAACGACGTGACGTTGAGGCGCTGCCAGGGCTCCAGGTCGGCACGCAGCAGCACGGCGATCTTCGTGTCGAAGCGGATGGGTTCCGGCGCCGGGGGTTCGGTGATCGTGTTCATGATCCGAGCGTGCCCGGCAGCCCCGGGCCGGGTCTTGTACGTTCTTTGCATGGCCTCACCGCCCGCCCGCACGACCCCGGACCGACAGCGGATCGTCTCCGCCTGGCGGCCGGCCGTCCCGGGTGTCGTCGAGGTGTTCCACGCCCGGTTCACCGAGTACGCGTATCCGATGCACGTCCACGAAGCCTGGACGCTGCTGATCGTCGACACCGGCGCCGTACGGTACGACCTGGACCGGCACGAGCACGGCACCCCGCACGACACCGTGTCGCTGCTGCCGCCGCACGTGCCGCACAACGGCTCGCCCGTCACCGAGGAGGGCTTCCGCAAGCGGGTGCTGTACCTGGACGCGACGTATCTCGGCGACGAGTTCATCGGGGCCGCCGTCGACCGGCCCGATCTGCGCGATCCGCTGCTGCGGCGGCGCGTCGGCCAGGTGCACGGCGCGCTGGCCCGGCCCGGTGAGGAACTGGAGGCCGAGAGCAGGCTGACGTTCGTCGGGGAGCGGCTGCGCGACCATCTGCGCGGGGAGAGCGGCACGGCCCGTCCCGCCGATCCGGCGCTCGCGCGGCGGCTGCGCGAGCTGCTGGACGAGCGGGTCGTCGAGGGCGTCGGGCTGCGGGAGGCGGCCGGGCTGGTGGGAGCGCATCCCGCCCATCTCGTCCGGGCCTTCAGCACGGCCTACGGCATCGCCCCGCACCAGTACCTGACGTCCCTGCGCGTGGGCCGCGCCCGGCGGCTGCTGCTCGAAGGGCGCTCACCGAGCGAGGTCGCGGTGGCGACCGGGTTCTACGACCAGTCCCATCTCACCCGGCACTTCCGGAAGCTGGTGGGTGTACCGCCCGGGAGCTACCGGGCGACCTCCAGGGCCTGACCCTTCAGGGCCTGACCCTTCAGGGCCTGTCCTCCTGGGGCCGCTCCGGGCGCTGCGTCAAATGGGCGAAGGCGTCGAGGTTGCGCGTGGACTCGCCCCGGGACACCCGCCACTCGTACTCCTTGCGGATCGCCGAGGCGAAGCCGAGTTCCAGCAGGGTGTTGAAGCTGCCGTCGGAGGCCTCGAGCACCTGGCCGAGCAGGCGGTCGATCTCGTCGGCGGTGACGGCGGACAGGGCGAGGCGGCCGGTGACGTAGACGTCGCCGTGCTGGTCGACGGCGTAACTCACGCCGTAGAGCTTGAGGTTGCGCTCCAGGAGCCAGCGGTGGACGCCCTGCTCGTTGTCGTCGGGGTGGCGGATGACGAAGGCGTTGAGCGACAGGGAGTGGCGGCCGACGATCAGGGAGACCGTCGTCTTCAGCTTGCGGGTGCCGGGCAGTTGCGCGACGTACGTGCCGGACCGGGGGCTCTCCCACTCCAGGCCGGCGTCCTTCAGCACTCCCTCGACGACCTGTGCCGCGCGCTGTTCGAGATCGGTTTCACCCATGCAGCGAGCGTACGCGACGGCGGTGCGCCTGCAGCGCGGCCGTGTAGACGTCCGCGGTGGCGGCGGCCGCGGTGTCCCAGCCGAAGGACTGGGCGTGGCGGGCGGCCTGGTCGCCGAGCCGGGGCGCGAGGTGCGGGTCGTCGGCGAAGGCGGCCAGCACGCGTGCGTAGTCGGCCGGATTGTGGCCGCGGACGAGGAAACCGGTGTGGCCGTCCCGCACGGCGACCGGCAGGCCGCCGACCGCGGCCGCGAGCACGGGGGTGCCGGCCGCCTGGGCCTCTATGGCGACCAGGCCGAAGGACTCGCTGTAGGAGGGCATGACCAGCACGGAGGCGGCGCGGAACCAGTCGGCGAGCTGCTCCTGGCCGACCGGCGGGCGGAACCGTACGACGTCCGCGATGCCGAGGCGGGCGGCGAGCTTCTGCAGGCCCTCGGGCTTGGCGAGGCCGCTGCCGCTGGGACCGCCGACGACGGGCACGAGGATGCGCGAGCGCAGCTCGGGACGCTCGTCGAGGAGCACGGCGACGGCCCGCAGCAGCACGTCGGGGGCCTTCAGGGGCTGGATGCGGCCAGCGAAGAGCGGGATGAGGGCGTCCTGGGGCAGGCCGAGGCGGGCCCGGGCGGCGGCGCGGCCGTCGGCGGGCGAGAAGCGGCGGAGGTTGACGCCGGGGTGGACCACGGCGACCTTGCCGGGGTCGGCCGCGTAGTGCCGGACGAGTTCGTCGGCCTCTTCGGTGGTGTTGGCGATGAGGCGGTCGGCGGCGTCGACGATCTGGGTCTCGCCGATGACGCGGGCGGCGGGCTCGGGGGTGTCGCCGTCGGCCAGATTGGCGTTCTTGACCTTGGCCATGGTGTGCATGGCGTGCACCAGCGGGACACCCCAGCGCTGGGCGGCGAGCCAGCCGACGTGGCCGGAGAGCCAGTAGTGGGAGTGGACCAGGTCGTAGTGGCCGGGGCGGTGACCGGCCCAGGCCTGCATCACGCCGTGCGTGAAGGCGCAAAGCTGGGCGGGGAGGTCCTCCTTGTTGAGGCCCTCGTAGGGCCCGGCGTCGACGTGCCGGACGAGCACGCCGGGGGCCAGCTCGACGGTGGGCGGGAGGGCGGCGGCGGTCGCGCGCGTGAAGATCTCCACCTCGATGTTGATCGCGGCGAGACGCTGCGCGAGCTCCACGATGTAGACGTTCATGCCGCCGGCGTCGCCGGTGCCCGGCTGGTGGAGCGGGGAGGTGTGCACGGAGAGCATGGCGACACGGCGGGGCCTGCGGTGCAGCCGCAGGCGCGCGGGCGAGGACGCCGAGCGCCGCCCGAGCCTGCCGATGTACTGGCTCACGTGGCGTTCCTCCTCGCTCCGGGGCATGCCTGTCGCAGGGCGCACGTGCCCTCCGACGTGGTCCAACACCGGAGGAAGGTGCTCCATTTCCCGGTTCGCGAGTTTTACCGAATCATTACCGCTGGTCGCTCAACCGTTCGACCCGCCCCATGAGCGCGGCCCCCCGGGCCTCTCACGGTCCCCCGGGGTCCGTGGCGCCGCATACCCTCGTAGGCATGACAGCCCGCGCAGCCGCCCGACCCCTGGGCACGGTGACGCGCGGGACGACCAACCCCAACCGGCTGCGCCGCATGGACCGCTGGATCGCGGCCACGCACGGCGCCGAACTGCGCCGCGCCGCCGATCCCGTGGCGGTGGACCTCGGGTACGGCGCCGCCCCCTGGACGGCCGTCGAACTGCTGCAGCGGCTCCGCACGGTGGCACCACGCGCGCGTGTCGTGGGAATCGAGATCGAACCGGCCCGGGTCGCGGCGGCCCTCCCCTACGAGCGGGCGGGGCTGGTCTTCCGGCACGGCGGCTTCGAGATCCCGATCCCGCAGCGGCCCCTGCTCGTGCGCGCGGCGAACGTGCTGCGGCAGTACGAGGAGCACCAGGTGGCGGCCGTGTGGGAGCGGCTGTGCGGGCGGCTCGCCCCGGCCGACCCCGCGACCGGCTCGCGCGGCGGGCTGCTGGTCGAGGGAACCTGCGACGAGATCGGACGCCGGCACGTGTGGGTCGCGCTCGGCCCGGAAGGACCCCGCACGGTCACCCTCGCGACCCGGCTCGGTTCCCTGGGGCGCCCTTCCGACCTGGCGGAACGCCTGCCGAAGGCACTCATCCACCGCAACGTCCCGGGCGAGCCCGTGCACGCCTTCCTGCGCGACTTCGACCGCGCCTGGGCGGCCGCCGCGCCCTACGCCTCCTACGGCGCCCGCCAGCGCTGGATCCGAGCGGTGCGCGATCTGACGGCCGACTGGCCGGTCGTGGACGGCCCGGCACGGTGGCGCCAGGGCGAAGTGACGGTGCGGTGGGGGGCGTTGGCGCCGCGGGGGTGAGGGTCTTCGCGAGGGGTGAGGACGCCCGGGGGTGAGGGTCTCCGGGCGAGGCGACCCGGACTGAGGGAACGATCTCCGTGAGTCGTTCGTCACACCCACGGGGGGAGATCGTGGGGCGGGGGCATACCGGCGCGGGAGTGGCGGGAAGTACTACCCCTGTCGTTTTGCCTGCCGACATGGCAGCATCCCCAGGCGAACCGCATGTTACTGACGGTTAATAAGTGGGGGGGACGACGTATGGGAACGGGCAAGCGTGGCCTGATCGCGACGGCCGTGGCCGTGGTCTGCGCGGTCACGGTGCTGGCAGCGCCGGGCACGGCATTCGCCAGCCCCCACCCGGACCCCGAACCCACCCCCACCGCGAGCACGGCCCGCACACCCGGCACGGACCTGGAAGCCGTCCGCGAGAAGCTCGACAAGCTCTACCGCGCGGCCGCCCGCGCCACCGACGAGTACAACGCCGCCGAGGAGAAGGCCGACAAGCAGTCCGCCGAGATCGTCAAGCTGGCCAAGAAGATCGTCAAGGGCAAGGAGCGGCTGGAGCGGCTCAAGGACCGCGCGGGCGCCGCGGCCGCCGCCCAGTACCGCGGCGGCGGACTCCCGCCCGAGGCCCGGCTGATGCTCAGCGACGACCCGCAGCAGTTCCTCGACGGCACGGGCCGCGTCCGCCAGGGCCACCATGCGACCAGGGGCCTGATCGGCGAACTGACCCGCGCGCAGGAGGACTTGGAACAGTACGCCAAGGACGCCTCCGCGCAGTGGAAGAAGCTGGAGGCGGGCCGCAAGGCCAAGGCCGCCGCGCAGAAGAAGATCGAGAAGCAGATCGCGCAGGCCGAGAAGCTGGAGTCCGAGCTGCGCGAGGAGGAGCAGGAGCGCCTCGCCGAGCTGGAGAAGGAGGCCGCGGACCGGGCCCAGACCGCCTGGCTGGACTCCGGCGTCCTCGCCGAGATCGACGGCAAGGCCTCCGAGCAGGGCAGGAAGGCCGTCCAGTACGCCACGGCCCAGATCGGCAAGCCGTACCAGTGGGGCGCCGAGGGGCCGAAGAGCTACGACTGCTCGGGCCTGACGTCACAGGCCTGGGCATCCGCCGGACGCGGCGTACCGCGCACGTCGCAGGAGCAGTGGCGGCAACTGCGGCGCGTCGACGTGCGGGAGATGCGGCCCGGCGACCTCATCATCTACTTCGGCGACGCGAGCCATGTCGCGATGTACATCGGCGACGGGGCGATGGTGCACGCCCCGCGGCCCGGCCGGACGATCACCATCGCGGGGGCGGGATCCATGCCGATCCTCGGAGTGGTGCGGCCGGACGCCGGCTGAACCGGCCCCCGGGCCCCGGATACCGGACCGCGGACACCTGCCGTGACCTGGGCCACGTGACCCACCCCACGCCGAACCCCCGCACGGACACCGCGCCGACGTGACGTTCGTCATCCCCACGGCATCCCACACCTGTCCAACTGCGGGGCATATCGCGGCATATGACACTGGCCGATGGCACGGCGGCGTGGCTCACACCATTCCAATGCGGCGCCGACACCCGCTATGGTCCCGGTCGGTGGGTCGAGGTCCCTCGCCCCCGCCATGCCCTCGGGGGGAGGGAAGGAACCCAAGACAATGCCCGTACCCATACCGCGGCAGAGAGCCATCCCGGCCGTGGAGAGTGGTCAGGCGCAGGCCGCGTCCGCGTGCGGCGGCCCCGCCGGGGACTCCGGGACGGACGCCTCGGCGCAGGCCCCGCGCACCCCGGACACCGCCGGAGACACCACGGACAAGGTGGAGAACCACACCACCCACACCAACCTGACGCTGCTGCTGATCGAGGACGACCCGGCGGGTTCGCCGATCGTGCCCGACATGCTCGACCAGGCGGGCAAGCCGATCCGCGTCCGCACGGCCCGCAACCTCACGGAGGCCGAGCGGCTGCTGACCGACGACGTCCACTGCATCCTGCTGGACCTCGCGCTGCCCGCGCCCGGCCGCAGCGACTCCGACGACGAGCTCGCCGTGCTCAAGCACGTGCTGGAGCTCGCGCCCCGGCACGCCGTCCTGGCGCTGACCGCCTCGGGCGACGCCGAGCGCGGCGCTGAGGCGGTGCGCGTGGGCGCCCAGGACTACCTCTTCCGCGACGAGCTGGACGGCCGGCTGCTGAGCCGCGCGATCCGCTACGCGGTGGAGCGCAAGCGCTCCGAGTCGGCCGAGCGCCGGCTCGCCGAGGGCAAGCTGCGCGCGCAGGAGAACCGCCGTCTGGAGCGCGGCCTGCTGCCGACCCCCCTGCTGGAGGGCTCCTCGCTGCGTTTCGCCGCCCGCTACCGCCCGGGCCGCTCGCGCGCCCTGCTCGGCGGTGACTTCTACGACGTCGTACGCACGCCGGACGGCACGGTGCACGCCATGATCGGTGACGTCTGCGGCCACGGCCCGGACGAGGCCGCCCTGGGCGTGGAGCTGCGGATCGCGTGGCGCGCGCTGACGCTGGCGGGCCTGTGCGGCGACCAGCTGCTGGGCACGCTCCAGCAGGTGCTGGAGCACGAGCGGGCCGACGACGAGATCTTCGCGACCCTGTGCACGGTGGACATCGCGCCGGACGGCCGCCGGGCCGGACTGTGCCTGGCGGGCCACCCCTCCCCGCTGCTGGCCGGCCCCGGCCGGCCGGCCCGGCTGCTGCCGTACGACAACAACGGCCCGGCCCTCGGGCTGCTGCCGGGGGCCCGCTGGCCGCGGATGCAGGTGGAGCTGGGCGCCGAGTGGAGCCTGATGCTCTACACCGACGGTCTGATCGAGGGCCGCGTCGGCGATGGCCGGGAGCGGCTCGGCCAGGAGGGCATGACCGAGATGGTCCGCCGCCAGTTCGCCGAGGGACTGCGCGGCGAGCAACTGCTGCGCGCGGCGGTGAACGAGGTCCGCGACCTCAACGGCGGCGAGCTGACGGACGACGTGGCGGTACTGCTGCTGGACCGGGTGCCGTAGCCGGTCCGGGGGCGCCGGACGGCAAGGCCGGTGGACGGCAAAGAGCCGCGGACGGCAGGGACCTCGGACGGCGAGGGGACGCTGGACAACACGGTTGCCGCTGGACGACAAGAGGGCTGCGGACGACAAGAGGGCGCCGACGACAAGGGCCGCTGGACGACAAGAGGGCGCCGGACGACGGGGCGCCGCCGCGGGGTGGTTCTACCGGCCGCCGTTCCACGGGCCGTACGGGCCGTCGCTGCTGGAGCCCCGGTTGCTGCGGCCCCCGCCCGGGAGCGCCCGGATCGCCGGCCGCACGTCGACCATGTACACGATCGTCGCGATGAGGCCGATGATCGGCAGGAACGACAGGATCGGGAAGAGCAGGTTCACCACGAAGGCGATCCCGAGGATGATCAGCCAGAACGGCTTGGTCTTCTTGTCGGCCGCGCGGTAGGCGTCCTCCCGGCGCACGGCGGCGTCCAGCAGAGCGAAGCCGCTGAACACGATCAGGGCCATGCTCAGAAGCCACATAAACCCTGCGAAGCCCTGCATCAGCACAACGTCCACCACCCGACTCGGCTCGTCCCTACGCGGTCACCGTACCCGTACAACGGGCCGGGCACCCGCAGGGTGCCCGGCCCGCGCCGGCCGCCGGCTACTCCGCCGGGGGCGTCGTCTTCTTGGCGGTGGTGGTCTTGCGCGCCGGGGCCTTCTTGGCGGCGGGGGCCTTCTTCGCCGCCGCGGCGGCCTTGGCCTCGGAGGCGATGACCTGGGCGGGCTTCGCCGGCTCGTCCTTGACCTCGACCGGCTCGGACTTCGGCTCGACCGCGATGGCCAGCTCCTCGACGCTCTCGGCGACCTCCTCGATGCCGTCGGCGGCCTCGCCGCGCCAGGTGCGGACGGCCTGCTGGCCGTGCTCGGCGACCTTCTCGTAGGTCTCTCGGGCCTTGACGGCGTACTCGGCGGCCACACCGACGCCGCGCAGCGCGAAGTCCTGGGCGCTCTCGCCGAACTTCTTCAGGTCCGCGTCGATCGTGCTGCCGACCTTCTTGACGTCGAAGGAGCCGATGAACTCGGTGACCTTGTTCTGGAGGGTCTCCTGCGTCTCCTTGACGCGGGCGGAGGCCTCCTTGGCCCGGGCGGAGGCCTTCTCCTGAACGGCCTTGGTGTCGGTGTTGCGCACGGCGTCGAACCGGGCCGGCGCCTCCGACCGCAGCTGCTCGACCAGGGCCGGCACCTTCTTGGCCTGCTGAAGGGCGAGGTCGGCGGTGCCCGCCGCGAAGTAGAGCGGGGTCGGGTCGCTGAGGGTCTTGCGCAGGTCGTCGGTGATGGCCATGGTGATGGTCCTCCCGGATTTCTGTATGAGGGTTCGGCTGAGGGTTCGTGTGATCCGCGGCGGCGGCCGGTGCCCTGGTCCGGCTCAGCCGGCCGTCTGCCGCGGATCGGTGTCGCTTCCGCCGGTGCCCTTGCGGGGGCGGCGGGTGGCGGGTGTACCGCCGTGGGCCTTGCGGGGCCGGGCGGCGGGCGCAGCGCCGTCGGCCGTGCGGGGGCGGCGGGCGGTGGCGGACGGGCCGTCGCCGTCGCCGTCGGCAGGGAGCTCCGCGGACCGGTCTCCGTCGGCCGCGCGGGGCCGGCGTATCCCGGTGCCGGCGTCCGGAGCGTCCCCGTCCGAGGCCACCGCGCCGTCCCCGGCCGGCGTCCCGTCCCCGGCCGGCGCACCGACCGCGCTCAGCACGCCGTCGCCGCTCCCGAACCCGTTCTCCTTGCGGAACGACTCGTAGATCTGCAGCAGCACCTGCTTCTGCCGCTCGTGCAGCGTGGGATCGGCGAGGATGACCGCGCGGGTCTCCACATCGTCCCGGTCCCGCTCGGCGTCCAGGATCCCGGCGCGGACGTACAGCGTCTCGGCGGAGATCCGCAGGGCCTTGGCGACCTGCTGCAGCACCTCCGCGCTCGGCTTGCGCAGCCCGCGCTCGATCTGGCTCAGGTACGGATTGGACACCCCGGCGGCGTCGGCGAGCTGCCGCAGCGACAGCTGCGCGTTGCGCCGCTGCTCGCGCAGGTAGTCACCGAGATTGCCGACGTTGAGCGATGCCATGACTCCACAGTGCAGCACTCCGCTAACTATTGCAAGCACCCGCTTGCAATAGTGCGCCACACCACCCTTCCGGCCCCTCCCGGCGGACGGCCCGGGGCGTCACGCCGTTCCGCGCCAGCCATCGGTCCTGTACGCCAGGAACGTGCCCGACCGTCTCTTCGAGGCGCCCTCCGGTTCCTGCACCAGGCGGGTCGTGACCACCAGCCCCGCCTCCTCCAGGAGTTCGGCGATGCGGTCCGGGGGGAGCAGGTACGACGTGTAGGACACCGGGTGGTCGCCGTAGGCGCTGGTGGGGTTCAGCCGCTCGCCGTCGCCCACGTGACCGGCCGGCATCAGCACGCCGCCGGGCGCGAGCGTGCGGTGGATCTCGGCGAAGACGGCGGGCAGGTGCCGGGGCGGGGTGTGGTGGGTGGAGTAGTACGCGAGGACGCCGCCGAGTTCGCCGGCGGGGATGTCCAGGGCCGTCATCGAGCCGGTGGTGAAACGGAGCTCCGGGTGGGCCGCCCGGGCCAGTTCGACCATCCTCGGCGAGAGGTCCACGCCGAACGCCCGCACGCCGAGGGCGACCAGGTGGGCGGTCACCCTGCCGGGACCGCAGCCCAGGTCGGCGACCGGTCCCAGGGGGCGTACGAGTTCGGCGAAGGCGGCCAGCATCGCGCGGGACACCGGGTCCAGCCCGGCCGGCGCGGGGACCCGCCGGGCGTACTCGGCGGCGACGGTGTCGTACGACTCCCGGACCGCGGTGAGGTGCGAGGGCTCGGTCATGCCCCGACGCCAGCCGCCCCCACCGACACTCCGGCATGCCCCGACGCCAGCCGCCCCACCCGACACTCCGGCGTACGCCCACGCAAGTACCCGGAGTTACTCCCGCCGTAAGACGCCTCCGTCGTCGCCGCCAGGCACCGTGGTCCGGGTGAACACCACCACCTCGAAACCGCAGCTCGGCCGGTCCGCGCGGCGGGCCGTGCTCGTCGTCCACGTCACCGCCTCCGCCAGCTGGCTGGGGCTCACGCTCGGGCTGCTCGCGCTCGGCACCACCGCGGCCACGACCGGTTCCGCCGGGAGCGTGGAGGCCGGCGTGCGGGCCATGCTGCTCTTCACCGACTGGCTGCTGCTGCCCGTCGCGTTCCTGACCCTGCTCAGCGGCTTGGTGCTGTCGCTGGGCACGCCGTGGGGGCTGGCACGGCACCGGTGGGTCGTCACGAAGTTCTGGCTCACCCTCGCCACGACCGCCGCCACGGCGTTCGCCCTGCGCCCCGGCGTGAGCGCCGCCGTCAAGGCCGTCGCGGCGGGCGGGCCGCTGCCCGATGCCGGCGACGTGCTGTTCGGGCCGGTCGTCTCGTTGTCCGCCTACGTCTTCATGACCGCGATCTCCGTACTGAAGCCATGGGGCCCCACCCGGCGGGGAAGGAGGCTGCGAGCGCTCGCCCGGGGAACCTCACAGGCTACCTAAGCATGATGACGGTTTGCCTAAAAAGATTAGGCAGGTGCACAATCCCTTTCGGCAGAAGGGAACACCGAATGGCACGCGCAGGACTGACCCCGGAGCGGCTGACCCGGGCCGGTGCGGAACTCGCCGACGAGGTGGGCTTCGACCAGGTCACCGTCTCGGCGCTGGCCCGGCGGTTCGACGTCAAGGTCGCCAGCCTGTACTCGCACGTGAAGAACTCCCAGGACCTGAAGACCCGGATCGCCCTGCTCGCGCTCACGGAACTGGCCGACCGCGCCGCCGAGGCCCTGGCCGGGCGGGCCGGCAAGGACGCGTTGGCCGCCCTCGCCAACGTCTACCGCGACTACGCCCGGGAGCACCCCGGCCGCTACGCCGCCGCCCAGCTGCGGCTGGACCCCGAGACGGCCGCCGCGAGCGCCGGCGTCCGGCACGCGCAGATGACCCGGGCCCTGCTGCGCGGCTACGACCTGACGGAACCCGACCAGACCCACGCCGTCCGGCTGCTGGGCAGCGTCTTCCACGGCTACGTCAGCCTGGAGCTGGGCGGCGGGTTCAGCCACAGCGCGCCCGACACCGACGTCACCTGGGCCCGGATCCTCGACGCCCTCGACACGCTGCTGCGCAACTGGCCCGCACCGGGCGAACCCCCTACGGACCCCCGAGGCTGACACCATGCACACCGAGCCCGACTGGATCACCACGCCCCTCACCGCGGACCTGCTGCGCGGTGCCCTCGACGTGGAGCGCACCGAGCACGGACTGCTCCCGCACCGGCTGCCGGCCCGGGCCCGCGCCCAGAACACCGACCCGCAGCTGGCCATGGCCGAGGCCCAGCCCTCCGGCGTACGGCTGGCCCTCCGCACCGCCGCGACCGCCGTCGAGCTGGACGTCCTGCGCACCAAGCGCGACTACAGCGGCTTCCCGCCCCGCCCGGACGGCCTGTACGACCTGCGCGTCGACGGCCGCCCGGCCGGGCAGGCCCCGGGGACCGGCGGCAACGTCCTGACGATCGACTTGGCCACGTGGAACGGCACGGTGACCGAGGGCCCGGTCGGCACCCTCCGCTTCACCGGTCTGCCCGCGGGCGAGAAGGACGTCGAGATCTGGCTCCCGCACAACGAGACCACCGAACTCGTCGCCCTGCGCACCGACGCGCCCGTCGAGCCCGCACCGGACCGGGGCCGCCGGATCTGGCTGCACCACGGCAGTTCGATCAGCCACGGCACCGACGCCGCGAGCCCGACGGGCGTGTGGCCCGCCGTCGCCGCGCTGCTCGGCGGAGTGGAGCTGATCAACCTGGGGCTGGGCGGCAGCGCGCTGCTCGACCCGTTCACCGCGCGGGCCCTGCGGGACACCCCGGCCGACCTGATCAGCGTCAAGATGGGCATCAACATCGTCAACCAGGACGTGATGCGGCTGCGCGCCTTCGGGCCGGCCCTGCACGGCTTCCTCGACACGATTCGAGAGGGGCACCCCGACACCCCGCTGCTGCTCGTCTCCCCCATCCACTGCGCCATCCACGAGGACACCCCCGGGCCCACGGCCCCGGACCTGAGCGCGGTCGAGGAGGGCCGGCTGCTGTTCGCCGCCATGGGCGACCCGGCGGAGATCCCCGCCGGGAAGCTCACGCTCGGCGTCGTCCGCGAGGAGATGGCCCGCATCGTGCGCCAGCGCGCGGCGCAGGACCCCCACCTGTACTACCTCGACGGACTCGACCTCTACGGCGAGGCCGACGCGGCCGAACTCCCGCTGCCGGACCGGGTCCACCCCGACGCCGCCACCCACCGCCGCATCGGCGAACGCTTCGCGGAACACGCCTTCAGCGAGAAGGGCCCCTTCGCGCAAGCCCACCGGCTGTCCGACTGAGGCAGGGCGGTGCCGCCCCGGCCGGCCGAGCGGGCGGCACCCGCACTGCCCTGGCTCCGACCGCCGCCGGTCAGAAGGGCAGTGGCCGGCCGCACACCACGTCCAGCCGTGTCACCGCCCGCGTCAGCACCACGTACAGCCGGTGCAGTCCTCGCTCCTCGGCCTCGGCGACGGCCGCCGGCTCGACGGCCACGACATGGTCGTACTCCAGGCCCTTGACCATGCTCGCCGGCACCAGCGAGACCCGCGCGCCGAGTTCCTCCGGGCCCGCCGTCGCGATACCGGCCGCGTCCAGGGCGGATCGCACCCGGGCCACGTCCGCGTCGGCCGCGACGACCCCGACCGAGCCCTCCCGCCCCAGCGCGTCCCGTACGGCGTCCACGACCGCCGCGGGCACCGCCTCGGGGGTCGTCCGCCGCAGGCGCAACTCCCCGTCCCCGCGCAGCGAACGGGCCGCGGGCACCTCCACGTCCAGCCGCCGAAGCAGCCGGTTGGCGAGTCCGACCACGGCCCGGGGCACGCGGAAGCCCGTGGTGAGGGCGACCACGGCCGCGTCCGGCTTCCCCAGATGGGCGAGGACCTCGGGCCACGAGCGCGCCGCCCACGGCGTCGTCCCCTGCGCCAGGTCGCCCAGGACCGTCAGCGAACCGAACGGGGCCCGGCGGGCGATGGCCCGGCACTCCATCGGCGACAGATCCTGCGCCTCGTCCACGACGACGTGCCCGTACCCCTCCGGGTGCTCGATCAGCCCGGCCACCTCGTCGAGCAGCACCAGATCGGCGGCCGACCAGCGGGCCGACTTCCACGACCGGGGCGGCTTCTCCCACAGCAGCGCCCGCTGCTCCCCGGCGTCGAGCAGCCCGTCGGCGGCCGCCGCCAACGCCACCGGGTCACCCAGCAGTTCGGCCACGACCTCCTCGGGCCGCACGCGGGGCCAGACTGCGTCGAGGTACGCGGTCACGGGCCGCGCCCGCTCGACGCGGCGCACCCAGGCGGCGGGGGGCGGCCCGGCCCGCCGCTCGGCCTGTTCGCGAAGGCTCCGCACGATCCGCGCCCGCACCCGTTCCCGGCCGACTGCGTACGGCGGTTCCTCCTCCCGCACGTCCGTCACGATCCGCTCCAGTTCCGCCTGCGGCACCCGCCACCGGTACGACCCGTCCGGCACGGTGAGCGAGCCGGTCCCCGCGGTGCGCACGCGCGCGTACAGCGCCCGCCGCAGCACCCGGGCCATCCGGGCGTCGTGCTTGACGACGGCGGCGGACTCGTCGTCGACGGCGCCGACCGGCTGACGGGCGATCTCCTCGGTCAGCGTCGACTGCCGCACGCCCGTCTCGCCGAGGGCAGGCAGGACCTCCGCGATGTACGAAAGGAAGGTGCGGTTGGGGCCGAGGATCAGCAGACCGCCGCGCCGGATGCGCTGCGGGTGGGTGTAGAGCAGATAGGCGGCCCGGTGCAGGCCGACGGCGGTCTTGCCGGTGCCGGGCGCGCCCTGCACGCACACCGACTGGGCCAGGTCCCCGCGGACCAGGTCGTCCTGCTCGGGCTGGATGGTGGCGGCGATGTCCCGCATGGGCCCGACCCGGGGGCGCTCGATCTCCCGGGAGACGATCTCGCTGTCCCGGGACTCGCCCCGGTCGAGGTGCTCGTCCTCCAGGCCGGTCAGGTCGGCGGAGTCCCCGCGGCTGCCGGGCGCCCAGCCGAACCTCCGCCGTACGGCGACGCCCTGCGGGTCCCGGGCGGAGGCCTGGTAGAAGGCGCGGGAGACGGGGGCGCGCCAGTCCACGACGAGGGGCGGTTCGGCCGGGTGCTCAAAGATCCGCAGGCGCCCGATGTGCAGCTCGCCCTGCTCCCCGCGCAGGGCACCGAAGAACAAGGGCCCCTGCGGCAGTTCCCGCAGCGCCTTGGCCCGGCTGCGCAGCCGGTAACCGAGGACCTCGGCGTCGGCACCGGACGCGGAGACGTCCTCGCCGACGACGACCTGCTCACCGGCGCCCTCGACCATCGCGGCGAGGGCGTCCCGGCAGCGCTCGTGGTGGGCGCGTTCACGGTCGAGGACGTGCTGAAGGGCGGGCTCGGTCGACGTCATTCCACCGAGCGTACCCAAAAATGTGACCGAGTTAACTTTATTACTCGGTCCGACCTCTGACCCGGCCCGGCGACAGCCCGGCCGCCAGCCGGTCGAAGGCCCGCTCCGCCGCCGCCACCGCCTCGGGCCGTACGTCCGCCACCTGCTCCCCGGCCGAGATCCGCCGCCAGTTCTCCAGCGCCAGGACCCGCAGGACGGCCATGATCTGCCCGGCGGCGAGCCGCGCGTCCAGGTCGCCCCCGAGCGCCTCGGCGAGCGCGGCCTCGGACCGCTCCTGGTGCGTGTGCGCCCGGGCGACCAGGGAGGGCGTCCCGTAGAGCAGGGCGTGGAACGCCAGCACCTGGGGGTGGTCGTTGAGCCCGGTCACCGGATCACACCGCTCCAGGCCGGCCAGGAAGTGCCGCCGCAGCGCCTCCACGGGCGGCTCCCCGGACTCCGCCACCACCCGCGCGGCCTCCCCCTCGTGGTCGGCGATCCGGTACAGCACCAGATCCTCCTTCGCCGGGAAGTACCGGAACAGCGTCGGCTTGGAGATCTCGGCCGCCGCCGCCACCTCCGCGACGGACACCGCGTCGAACCCCCGCTCCAGGAAGAGCCGGATGGCGATGTCCGACACGGTCTCGTACATCCGCTGCTTCTTGCGCTCACGCAGGCCGGGCTGGGTCATGGGGGGAGCCTACGCAGTGCCCCGGCGCCCGGGCCCTCGGCTAGGCGAGGGCCCGGGCGAGGTACGGGTTCACCAGGGAGCGGGCCGGGAGGCCGAGGGAGGCGGTGGCGGCGGCGAGGGTCATGGCGTACGAGTCGACGGCACGGCGGACGTTGGGCGCGTCCAGGCCGGAGCCGGTGACCAGCCGGTCCAGGTCGACGTAGGCGGAGCGGATGATCTCGACCCAGCGGTAGACCCGCCAGTCCTTGCGCCAGTCCCTGGTGTACTCGGGCGCCAGCGTGTTCTCCCACTGCCGGAGCATGCGCTCCCGGATCTCCGGCCTGGTCGGGGTGAGGTGGATGTGCCGGACCAGGTCGTACAGCGGATCGCCGACCATCGCCATCTCCCAGTCGATGATCGTCAGGGCCAGATGATCGCGCTGGGAGTGGCGGACGAGGTTCCAGGGGTTGAGGTCCCCGTGCAGCAGGGCGTGCCGGCGCGGGGTGACGCGGTGCCGGGCGAGAATCTCGCTCAGCCGGTCGGCGTCCGGCAGCCCCAGCGCCTTCGCGACCTGCCGCGACTGCCGGGGCAGCCCCCGCACCAGGGCGACCAGCTGCCGGCTGAGCCAGGCGTAGAAGTCCCACGGCCCGGTGAGCGGGTCGAGCCCCGCGTGGTCGACGCGGGTCAGCTGTCCGAGCTGGTAGACGAGTCCGTCGGCCTCGTGCGGCAGCAGGCCGTTCACCGGGTGGCTAGGGGGCCGGTCGCCGTGCGGGGGTCCGGCGTAGGTGTGGATGGCGAAGGCGTCCCCGCCGTGGCTGTGGCCCAGCGCGAGGACCCTGGGGGCGGTCACGTCCACCTCGGAGCGGGCGATGGCGCGCAGCACCGCGTGCTCGCTGAGGTGGCTCGGCTCCCGGCGGCAGAACGAGGCGATCCTGCGCCGCACCACGACGGGGACGCCGAGGTGCGGCACGCGGACCACGGAGTTGAGGTGGGCGGTGCCCTTGAAGACCCGGCCGGCCGGGGTCGTGCCCTCCGCGAGCAGGGCGTCGCGCACGGCGGAGTACGGGAAGCCGGGCTGTTCCGGGACCCGCTTGTCGGGGGTCCAGGTGAGCGGCGGAACGGGGCGGAAGCCGGTGGGCCGCCGGTGCCGGGAGTCCCGCCGGCGCAGCAGCACCCGCTCGATCTCCGTCTCGCACGGCACCCTGGCGAGCCCGAGCGGCTCGGCGGCGGCCTCCAGCGCCCGGTGCACGGCGGCCGTGGCCTCCGTCAGGCTCCGCTCGTCGAGCCGGTCGTCCAGCGACCGGGCGGCCCGCATGACGTCCGCGTACAGCGACCGGACCCGCTCGAAGGCGACGTAGTGGCGCAGGTCCCTGGTCAGGCCGTTGACCGCCGAGGGCCGCAGCTCCTCCATGGCCCCGGCCCAGGCGTCGCGCACCTCGTCCCACTGTGTGGCGGGGTAGCGCATCCGGACCAGATGCGTGGCGAGTTCGTGCAGCGGGTCGCCGTAGGTGGCGAGCTCCCAGTCCACGGCCGTGACGGACCGGCGGTCCGTGGAGACGATGAGGTTGTCGCGGTGCAGGTCGGTATGGAGCAGGGTGTACGGCCGGCGCGCCATGGCGGGGATCCGCTCGGCCAGTCGCGTCAGCGCGTCGGCGGGGACGCCCAGCGCCTCGAACAGGCCGCCGTACTCCGGCCGGTTGGGCTGCCGGATCTGCCGGTCGGCCAGCTGGACCAGGGCGCGCAGGAACCCCCGGCTGCCCGTGTCGCCGCCGGGCCGTACGCCCGGCAGGGGCGGCAGGCTCTCCCTGCGGACCTGCGACACGCGGGCGACCGTCCGCATGAGCGACGTGATGAGGGGGCGGGTGACGGGTGTGTCGTCGCGGTGGAGAGCGGACAGCGGGACGCCCTCCACATAGCTGTGGACCGCCGAACCGTTCCGCCTGGCGAGGCATTCGGGGGCCTGGGGCAGCACGCCGCCGATGGCGCGGAGGACGTCCGGCTCCTTCCAGGTGCGGATCACCACGGGCAGCACGTTCAGGGTCCGTACGCGCACCATCGCCGGGGTGCCGGCCGCACGCCCCACGTACCGGGCCATGGGCTCGGTCAGGGGCAGGACGAAGTTCCGGTGGTGATGGCCGTCGTACATCACGCCGTCCGACTTCGCCCGCCGCACGAACTCCCCGTAAGGATCGTGCGCGGGCAGCCTCTGCGAAGGGGAGGGGGAAACCGCCAGCGGGGGCACCGGCTGCTCCTGGATCACTGTGCAAAGCTCCGGAAAGTGTTGCAGAGCCTAGCGCCGCCCCGGTGCCCGCACGACTCGAGTGAGGCGATCGGTGGTCTCGATGAGGTAACCGTGTCGCACTGTCAGGGCGTGCCCTTCAACGCCTTCAGTACGTCCTCCAGGGAACCCACGATGTGTGACGGGTCGACTCCCGCGGCGGTCAGCAGACCGAGCTTTCGCCGGTTGCGGGCGTAGCCGAGGAACGGGACTCCCAGTTTCCGCGCCGCCTGGTAGTCCGTGCCCGCGTCGCCCAGCATCAGGGCCTGCGACGGGTGCGCGCCCAGGGATTCCAGGGCCCGGGACAGGCAGTGCGGGTGGGGTTTCATCCGGGCCAGGTCCTCGGTGCGCCCGTAGATGTGGGGGAAGCAGCCGGTGAGCTGCCGGCTCTCCATGTAGGCGGCAGCGGCCCGTGCCGAGTTGTTCGTGGTGATGGCGAAGCGGGCACCCAGCGCCGACCACGTCCTGATGAGCGGGTCGGCGTACGGCGTGGGCAGTGCTCTGGGGACCGCGGTGAGCTCCTGCTCGGTGAGCCACTGCTCCAGCCGGGCGATCGGAGCGCTGTCGGCATGCCGCTGGTCGATCAGCAGCAGCACGGCCTGGGGATCGGGGTCGAAACGTTCCTCCTCGCTGAGCAGCTCGTCCAGCCCCAGCCGTTCGATCTCCTTCACGAGAGCCCGTGCCACCCCGTTCGCCGGATGGCCCGCGAACAGCCGGCAGATCGGCCCGTCCAGGTCCCACAGGACGTAACGGACCGGAGCGAGCAGTTCCCGCAGTCCTTCGGTCGACGGTGTCACCGCACCCGTCTGCGTCGTATCAGAAGTCACTAGGAGAGTGTCAGGTCCGTCGTGATGGTTTCCCAGAGGGCGTCGAACCACTTCTGGGATTCCTCCACGAACGCCGCGTCCCGCCGGCCCGTCCGCTTCAGGAAGGAGAAGAGCAGGGACCGGGAGCCGAGGACGTCGTACATGTCCAGGGCCCGGCCCTCCCACTCCTCCTCGCGGCGGGTCAGCATGTAGTAGCCGATCAGCGCCTCCTGCCCGTTGAGGAGGTACAGCTTCACCGGTGGCGTGAACGGCAGCGCCCGGAACCGTACGCGCACGTCCATGCCGTGCGTGGCGCGCAGGGTCAGCAGGTTGTGCTCTAGGACCCGGAGCTGGGCGTTGCGCATCTCCAGCCAGCGCTGGTGCACCGCGTCGTCCTCCCCCTGCTCCTCGACCAGGCGCGGGAAGGCCAGGTTGATCTCCCGGGAGGGGAGCAGGACCCGCAGGTCGATCGAGGCGGGCCGGGTGCGGCCCTCGTGGATCCACCGCAACGGCTCCCCGAGCGCCACCATCAGCGTCTCCGACGTGTGGCAGACCACGTCCACCTGGACGACCGTCGCCGAGAACGCCTCCGTCAGGCGCGGTGCCAGGCCCACCATCGTCGGCTGGGGTTCGTCCCGGGCCGGGGCGGGGGCGGCGATGCGCGGGGGGCTGCCCTTGGAGACGTGGGTGAGGAGGCCGTCCTCCTGGAGAACCCGCAGGGCCTGGCGCACGGTGCCGCGCTCCACACCGAACCGCTCCGCGAGTTCGGCCTGGGTGGGCAGGCGGTCCCCCGGCCTGAGTTCGCCGCCCCGGATGCGTTCCCGCAGGTCGTCGGCGATCTCCTGGGGCGAGGGCCTTCTGCTGCCGTTCACTGCCACACTCTCCGCCACGTTCTCCTGGGTCACGACCAAACGCTACAACTCTGATTCAACTAGCGGGAGTTGCCTGAAAGTTGTTTATGGCTAGTGGCCAAGTGGGGACAACTTAATCAGAGTTGGTTGCCAACTTCTCAAAGTTGGCGGAAGTTTTGCTTCCGAAGTTCCGGACCTCCGGACTTCCGGCTCCCGAAGGGGGAATCCGATGCCCGCCCTCGCTCTCCTCTCCGCCGCCTTCGTCGTCGCCTTCGAGCAGCTCGTGCAGTGGAAGTACGGCCCGGCCGGCATCGTCGGCCTGCTCCTTCTCACCGTGGGCCTCAAGGCCAAGAGCCCGGCCGTCAGCTCCGCCGGGGCCGTCGTCCTCGCGCTGCTGATGACGGGCCCGGCCAGGTGACCCACCCCGCCTGCCCGGATCCGACCACCGTGGGAGACCTCAGCTCGTGAGCGCCAGCTCCGAACTGATCGTCTCCCACAACGCGTTGAACCACAGGTGCGACTGCTCGACGAACGTCGTGTCGCGCGGGCCGGGGCCCTGCCGGAAGGAGAACAGCATCGACCGGGTGCCCTGGGCGTCGTACATCTGCAGGGGCTCGTGGTCGAACTCGGCCTCCCGGCGCGTCAGCGTGTAGTAGGCGAACAGCGCCTCCGAGCCGTTGAGCAGGTACAGCTTCACCGGCGGGGTGAAGGGCAGCGCCCGGAACGTCACCCGCACGTCGATGCCGTGCGTGGCCCGCAGGGCCAGCAGGTTGTGCTGGAGGACCTGCCCCTGGGCGTTGCGCATCGCCAGCCACCGCTCGTGCACCCAGTCGTCGCCGCGCCCCTCGACCGGCACCGGGAAGGCGAGGTCGATGTCCCGGCTCGGCAGCAGGACACGGACGTCGACCTTGGCCGGTTTCAGCCGTCCCGCGTGGATCTGGCGCAGCGGTTCACCGATGGCGAGCGTGAGGGAGACGGACGTCAGGCACACCGCGTCGATCTCGACGTGCTCCGCCGCGAACGCCGCCGCGATCCGGGGCGCGAGCGCCACCGTCGTGGGCAGCGGCGGCGCTTCCGGGCCGGTCAGCGCCCCGGCCGGGTCCGCGGCGACCGTAGCCGGACTGCCCTTGGAGACGTTGGTCAGCAACCGCTCGGCCTGCAGGATGCGCAGCGCCCGGCGCACCGCGCCGCGCTCGACACCGAACTCGTGGGCCAACTGGGCCTGCGTGGGCATGCGTTGCCCCGGGCGCAGCGCCCCTGACCTGATCCGGGCGCGCAGTTCCTCGGCCACCTCGTGATGTGTCCTCTGTGGCCGCTGCGACCTCTTCCGTCCACCGGCGGAGGTGTGTTCGGGGTCCACACCTCAACGCTACAACTTCCCGCCATCCTTGGGCAGTTCAGCGGATGGTGGTTATGAGCCGCTTCCAGGCGGAGATAAGTACAGAGAAGTTGGTCACCAACTTGCCTGACATGGTCGGACCTTCAGGAGGTTGGCCAGCCCGCTCGGGGGCTCCCTTCCGGAGGGGAGCCGGGAGCCCCGCCGCACGACCACCACAACCGAACAGCTCGCTACGGATGCGGGCCCCCGTCCACCGGCAGAAGGGAGCGGCTCAGAACAGGTCCGGGCACCACGGCCGCCTGGGCGTGCGCAGCAGGGCGTCGGCCTTCCGGGCGGCGCCCGCTCGTTCTTCCCGCACCCGCCCCAGCGCCGCCAGCCGCACCGCCGACTCGTCCCCGAGCCACAGCGCGCCCAGGTCGCCGAGTCCCAGCGCCAGATCCGCGCTCTCGGTGGTCGGCGCGCACGACGCCCCGCCGGGCGAGGCGTCCAGCCGGTAGCGCCCGCCGGTCAGCCCGTCCACGCCGGCGACCTCCAGCACCAGCGCCCCCTCCCCCTCGTACGTCCGCGCCTCCAGCGCCCGTACGACGTCCAGGATCCGCACCCACAGCCAGTCCGCCAGGGACGTGATGCGGGCCGCCCGCGGATCGGGCAGGACGTGCGGGAGCAGGTCGTCGGGGGCCCGCCAGCCGCTCTTGACGCCGACGACCCAGTCGATGGAGCACAGGTACTGCCACAGGGCGCGCTCGGCGGCCGGCGTGACACCGGTCAGCCACCGCACCGTCGCCGTGTTCAACGGCTGCTTGGCATCGCCCCAGTTGTCGTCCACGTCGTAGGCGACCATGCCCTCGGCCTCGCCGGACGCCGAGCGGTACACGGCGAAGAAGGGGTCCTTCCAGGACGGGTCGACCCGTACCGCGCCGGTGTTCCACTTCCACCACAGCTCGTCGCGGTCGATGGCGCCGGGCTGCGTCCGGCACAGCCGCGCGTGCAGGTCGGGGCCGAGCTTGCGGACCTCCTCGCCGTCCACCAGGTCGATCCGCCCGCCGTCCGCCGGGCCTGCCCAGCGGGCGTCGAGGCCCGCGCGCGGCACGTCGACCGTCCACTCGGCCGTCGAGGTCGCGGGTCCGAAGCCGTAGCGGCCGTAGATCGGGTACTCGGCGGCGACCAGCGTCGCGACGACGTCCCCGCGGTCCTTCGCGGCGGCCAGGTCCCGGGCCATCATCCGGCTGAGCAACCCCCGGCGGCGGTGGGTGGCGTGGACGGTGACCCCCGAGACGGCGTCGGCCGGGACCCTCGCCCCGCCCACGACCGTGAGCTCCTGGTCGAAGGAGCGGAAGGTCGCCACGCACCGGCCGCCGTCGAAGGCACCGAGGTAGCGGCCCGGGACGAACCGCTCGCGGCGGCCCTCGATCTCCTCCTCGGTCAGGGTTGGCACCCGCAGGAAGCCGGTGTTCACGGCGCGCAGCCAGTCGGTGAACTCGGCTTCCGTCACAGGGCGTACGTCGATGCCGTCGGCGCGTGAGGCGGAGGTCATGCGCTCACGCTAGGCGCAGGGCCGGCCGGTGTCGCCCCAATATCCGACCGGCCCCCGCGGGCCGCTCAGACCAGCAGGTCGTCGACCTGCGCCTCGCCCTCGCGGTACCGGCGGGCGATCTCCGCGCTGCACTCGTCGGCCTTGCGCTGCAGCCGTCGGCGGCGCCGGGAGACCTGCTGCTCGTGGCGCACCAGGCGCCCGATCCCGGTGGTCAGCTCCGCGTCCGTGCGCGCGTCCAGGTCGGACAGCTCGACGTCGTCGAGCATCTCCGCGGCCAGCCGCCGGTACTCCTCGCCCTGCGGGGTGCCCAGGGTGACGTGCCGGGCGGAGGAACGGTGCCGGGCCGGGGCGTCACGCAGGATCTCCGCGAGCCGCTCCACCACGGACGCCTCCTCCGCCACGGCGGCCACCTCCGCCGGGCTGCGCCGCGCCAGCTCCGCGCGCAGGATGTCGATGCGCCCCTGCAGCAGCCGCCGCAGGTAACTGAGGTCGGTCTCGTCGCGCTGGGCCTCGCGGCGCAGCGCGCGCAGCTCGGGCAGGCTCAGCGCGGCCAGACCGGGCTCGGGAGCGTCCGAGGGCAGCCGCGGGCTGTCCGTGCGCTGCGTGGGCGGCCGGTGGTATTCCGACGTCCCCATCCCCGTGCATGCCGACCGGACAGCCCCCGGGTGCTGCCCGGTGCTTGGTGTGCTCATGTGCCTCAACCGTCCCCTCGACCGGTGTGTGAATGCATCGTGCCACCCCGAGTGGCCCCTATGGGAACGAGTGGTCCCGATAGACCCCAGATGGGCGGTTAAGCAGCAAAATACGGTCCAGCACAGGCAGTTGGCGTCCGGCGCAAACCACCCTTTCGGGCCATGCGCACACCACGCGCGGCCCTGACGTCACCTCCCGGCATGATGGACACATGCGAGCTGTGGTGCAGAGGGTGGACGGCGCGAGCGTCGTCGTGGACGGCGAGACGGTGGGGTCGATCGAGGGCGAGGGGCTGTGCGTCCTCGTCGGCGTGACCCACGAGGACACCAAGGAGAAGGCCGCCCAGCTGGCCCGCAAGCTGTGGTCGATCCGCATGCTGCACGACGAGAAGTCCTGCAGCGACACCGACGCCCCGCTCCTGGTGATCAGCCAGTTCACCCTCTACGGAGACGCCCGCAAGGGCCGCCGCCCCACGTGGAACGCGGCCGCCCCCGGTGACGTCGCCGAGCCGCTGGTGGACGAGGTGGTCGCCCAGCTGCGCGCGCTGGGGGCGACGGTGGCGACGGGCCGTTTCGGGGCGGCGATGCGTGTATCACTGACGAACGACGGCCCGTTCACCGTGCTGATCGAAATCTGACCCGAAAGATCTACAAGTCCTACGGCTCGACGACGACTTCCTGGGCCGCCGCGGTGTCGCCGGCCACCAGCGGCGCGTCCACGGGCACGCTCCGCTTCACCAGGGCGAGGGCGACCGGGCCCAGCTCGTGGTGGCGCGCGGAGGTCGTGATGAAGCCGATCTTCCGGCCGTCGGGGCCGTCGTCGGCGAGCCGCAGCTCGGTCCCGGCCACCGGCAGGTGCACCTCGCTGCCGTCCAGGTGCAGGAAGACCAGGCGGCGCGGCGGCTTGCCCAGGTTCTGCACCCGGGCGACCGTCTCCTGGCCCCGGTAGCAGCCCTTCTGCAGGTGCACCGCCGAGCCGATCCAGCCCAGCTCGTGCGGGATGGTGCGGTGGTCGGTCTCGAAACCGAGCCGGGGCCGGTGCTGCTCCACGCGCAGCGCCTCGTAGGCGAGGATCCCGGCGGGCGGCCCGGCCTGCGCGGCGTACGCCTCCAGGTCGGCGCGCGGCAGGAACAGGTCCCGGCCGTACGAGGTCTCCCGGACGACGACGCCCTCGGGGACCTCGGCGATGGAGCCGGCCGGGAGGTGGACGACCGCGATGTCGGCGGTGCGGTCGGCGACCTCGACCCGGTAGAAGAACTTCATCGACTCCAGGTAGGCGATCAGCGCCTCCTGGGTGTCCGGCTCGACGTGGGCCCAGACCGTCTCCCCGTCGTCGACGAGGTACAGGGCGTGCTCGATGTGGCCGTTCGCGGAGAGGATCAGCGCCTCGGTGGCCCGGCCGGGCGGGAGCTCGCTGACGTGCTGGGTGAGCAGCAGGTGCAGCCAGGCCAGCCGGTCCTCGCCGGTGACGGTGACGACCCCCCGGTGCGAGAGGTCCACGAAACCGGCGCCGTCGGCGAGGGCGCGCTGCTCGGGGAACAGATCGCCGTAGTGGGCGGCGACGCCTTCGTCCACGCCCTCGGCGGGGACGGCGCCGGGCAGGGTCAGCAGAGGGCTCTTCATGTCCCCAAGCCTACGACTCGGTAGTTGAAGCCTTGAGCGTGCAGTCCCGGCACCGGCCGAAGATCGCGAAGTGCTTCAGGTCCGTGTCGAACCCGAAGGTCTCCCGCAGCTTGGCCGTGAACTCGGCGGCGACGGAGACGTCCGCCTCGATGACGTTCTGGCAGTCCCGGCACACCAGGTGGATGTGGTGGTGCCGGTCCGCCAGGTGGTACGTCGGCGCGCCGTGGCCCAGATGGGCGTGGCTGACCAGGCCGAGCTCCTCCAGGAGCTCCAGCGTCCGGTACACCGTGGAAATGTTGACCCCCGACGCCGTCTTCCTCACTTCCACGAGGATGTCGTCGGGGGTCGCGTGTTCCAGGGTGTCCACGGCTTCGAGCACGAGTTGCCGCTGCGGGGTCAGCCGGTAGCCGCGCTGCCGCAGATCGCTCTTCCAGTCGGTGCTCACCACACGACGAGTCTAGAACTACTTGAAGAAAGCGATGCCGTCGTCCGGCATGTCGTCGGGCAGGGCCTTGGCCCAGCGCTCGACCTCCTCCGGCGTGACGACCTTCTTCAGGTGGGCCGACATGTAGGGGCGCAGCTCGACGTCGGGGGTCTGCTTCTCGCCGACCCACATCAGGTCGCTCTTGACGTAGCCGTACAGCCGCTTGCCGCCGGTGTAGGGCTGTGAGGAGGCCGTGCGGGCCACCGCGTCGGTCACGAGGTCGATCTGCGGCTTCTTGTCCGCCAGCTCGCCGTACCAGATCTCGATGACGCCGTCGTCGCGGGTCATCGTCACCTCGACCTTGCGGTCGGCGTCGATGCGCCAGTAGCCGTGCTCGGACTCCAGCGGGCGGACCTTGTTGCCGTCGTTGTCCAGGACCCACGTGTGGGACCGGTATTCCAGGAAGTCCCGGCCGTCGTGGGTGAAGGCGACCTCCTGCCCGAAGTTGCACTTCTCGGAGCCGGGGAAGTCGTGCACCCCGGCGCCCGCCCAGTTGCCGAGCAGGAAGGCGAGCGGGACGAGGTCCTTGTGGAGGTCGGACGGGATCTCGATCATCAGAACTTCCTAGAGGGGGGTCAGCGCTGGCCCTGGTACAGCTTCTTCACGGTCAGTCCGGCGAACGCGAGGACGCCGACGGCGACCAGGACCAACAGGATTTCGAAGAAAAGCTCCACGGGGTGCTCCTTGAGCGGGGTGCGGATGTAAGCACAGGGCCGGCCCCAGCTTACGCGGGCCCCTGCGGCACTACGATTCCGGCTATGGCGAAGAAGCTGGTGATCAAGGTGACGGCCGGGGCGGACGCCCCCGAGCGGTGTTCCCAGGCGTTCACGGTCGCGGCGGTGGCCGTGGCGAGCGGCGTCGACGTCTCCCTGTGGCTGACCGGCGAGTCCGCCTGGTTCGCGCTGCCCGGCCGCGCCGCCGAGTTCGAGCTGCCGCACGCGGCGCCCCTGCCCGACCTGCTGGAGTCGGTCCTGGCGGCCGGTCGCGTCACCCTGTGCACACAGTGCGCGGCCCGCCGCGGGATCACGGAGAAGGACGTCATCGAGGGCGTGCGCATCGCGGGCGCGCAGGTCTTCGTCCAGGAGGCGATGGCGGACGGGACGCAGGCGCTCGTCTACTGAGACGCGCCCGTGGCCCCGGTGTAGAGGCAGAACGGGTGCCCGGCCGGGTCCAGCAGCACCCGGACGTTCTCCTGCGGCTGGAAGTCCGGGAGCCGCGCCCCCTCGGCCACGGCCCGCGCGGTCTCCCGCTCCAGGTCGTCGACCTCGATGTCCAGGTGGACCATCATCTGCTGCCGGTCCGGGCGGCCGGGCCAGACGGGCGGCACGTAGGCGGGCTCGGTCTGGAAGGCCAGGCCCGCACCGCCGCCGGGCGGCCGGATCTCCATCCAGTCCGGGTCGCCCTCGTCGCGCCACACGCTCCAGCCGGGCAGCAGCCGTAAGTAGAAGTCCGCGAGTTCCCGTGCGTCGGGTGCGTCCAGCACCGTCGCTGTCAGTCTCATGGAGCCGGGATACCCCGGGCCGCCGGGAGGACTCCTCACCGCCGCCGTTTCCGGCCGTCCAGCTCGTCCCACCACTCGTCGGACTGGGGATCACCGGAGGGGTCGTCCCACCACCGGTCGTCCGGGCCCCGCTTATTGGCGACCATGGCCGCCACCGGCGGGATGACCATGGCGACCACGCACATCCCGACGGCCACGGGGACCGACCACAGCCGCACGACGCCCCAGGCCAGGACGAACAGGCCGATGCACAGGCCCATCAGGGCGAAGTACCTGCGCCGCCGCCGTGCGTACATGTCTCCAGCGTAGGTCCGGACACGCCGCAGGGCCGCACCCCAGGCGTCCAACCCGGTGGGTGCGGCCCCGAAGAGGACCGGTCGCCGTCAGACGGCGATCGCGACCTCCGCCAGCCCGCCCTGCTGGGCGACGACCGTGCGGTCGGCGGTGGCGCCGGGCACGAGGGCACGGACGGTCCAGGTGCCCTCGGCCGCGTAGAAGCGGAACTGTCCGGTCGCCGAGGTCGGCACCTCGGCCGTGAACTCGCCGGTCGAGTCCAGCAGGCGGACGTAGCCCACCACGGGCTCGCCGTCCTTGGTCACCTGACCCTGGATCGTGGTCTCACCGGGCTTGATCGTCGAGGCGTCGGGGCCGCCGGCCTTCGCACCACACATGTCGTACTCCTGAGGGGGTTGGGAGAGGTCGGTCGGGGTTTCTTACTTGCCGGCGCCGAGCTCGATCGGCACGCCCACGAGGGAGCCGTACTCGGTCCAGGAGCCGTCGTAGTTCTTGACGTTCTGGACGCCGAGCAGCTCGTGCAGGACGAACCAGGTCAGCGCGGAGCGCTCACCGATGCGGCAGTAGGCGATGGTGTCCTTCGCCAGGTCGACGTTCTCCTCCTCGTAGAGGGCCTTGAGCTCCTCGTCCGACTTGAAGGTGCCGTCGTCGTTGGCGTTCTTGGACCACGGGATGTTGCGGGCGCTGGGCACGTGGCCCGGGCGCTGCGACTGCTCCTGCGGCAGGTGGGCCGGGGCGAGGAGCTTGCCGGAGAACTCGTCGGGCGAGCGCACGTCGACCAGGTTCTGCGCCCCGATGGCGGCGACGACGTCGTCACGGAAGGCGCGGATCGACGTGTCCTGGGCCTTGGCCTTGTAGTCCGTCTTCGGACGCTCCGGCACCTCGTCGCCCGGGACCAGCTCGCGGGCGTCGAGCTCCCACTTCTTGCGGCCGCCGTCGAGGAGCTTGACGTTCTCGTGGCCGTAGAGCTTGAAGTACCAGTACGCGTACGAGGCGAACCAGTTGTTGTTGCCGCCGTAGAGGACCACGGTGTGGTCGTTGGCGATGCCCTTCTCCGACAGGAGCTTCTCGAAGCCCTCCTGGTCGACGAAGTCACGGCGGACCGGGTCCTGGAGGTCCTTGGTCCAGTCGATGCGGATCGCGTTCCTGATGTGGTTCTTCTCGTAGGCGGACGTGTCCTCGTCCACCTCGACGATGGCGATGGTCGGGTCGTCCAGGTGCTCCTGGAGCCAGTCGGCGTCGACCAGGACGTCGCTGCGGCTCATGCGCTTTCTCCTCCGGGGCAGTTGCGGCGGGGCGTGCGAGTTCTGCGGGGCGCGCGCCCATGACGGGGCGGCACACGGGTGCCCTTGATGCAGGGCGGCGGGGATGCGCGCACCGGCTCACGGGCCGGCGCGGTCGCTCAGAAGGTGCGACAGAGCATGGCGGCGACGCGGCACAGGTCTACTGCCCGCCGCTTCGTGAGGTCCGCCTGTCGCTTCATGCCGTCGATCGTAGGGACGGTCGGGCGGGCGTGTCACCGGCGTGTCGCATGCTGAGACACGATGGTCCGCATAGTGGGATCGAGAACCCCTCGGGCCGTGCCGCGCCCGGCCCGCGTCCGCCTGCGACCGCCGTCACATCTGCGCTGCGGACTCCGCCGTCTCGCCCACCGGACGGCCCTGGTACCGGCCCGCGTGCGTCCTACCCGGCGAGCCGGACCCCGGAACCCTTCACCGTGATCTCGACGCCGTCCGGGGCGGCCTGCACCTTGTCCAGTTTGATGCCGCCGGGCAGGCCGTCGATCTGCTGCTGGAAGTCGGTGATCGTGCGCACCCGGTTCTCGGCGAGGTCGACACCGGCGAACTCGGGCAGGCCGTCGGCCTTGACCCGCACGGTGTCGCCGTCGACCACGGTCACGGTGCTGAGCACGGTGACCGGCTCGGGCAGCTTGGTGCCGAGGACGGTGGCCTCGACGGCCACCTTGATCTTGCCGTTGCCGCCGTCGGAGAGGCCGACGACGTTGGCGGTGACGCCCGGTGCGACCTGGGTGGGCTCCACCTTCGCCGTCTTCAGCAACTCGTCGTAGGCGACGGTCGCGGTGCCGGTGGCCGTGGTGGCGGTGGCCGAGCTGTAGTCGCCGGAGAACTCGACGCCCTTCATGTCGGCCCGGAGGTCGTCGATACGGATCTTCCGGCCGCCGTCGCCCGCGGCGGCCTCGTAGGTGTCGATGCCGACCTCGATGTCGTCCAGGGAGCCGCCGACGACCTGGGTGAGGAACGGGAAGCCCTTGATGGAGACGTCGGGGGTGGTGGCGAGGTTCTCCGTGGTCTTCAGGCGGTCGGCGGCCTCGTCCTCGGCGAAGTTCACGGCGAGCCGGTCGGCGAGGACGAAGAGTCCGCCCAGGATCACGGTGAAGATCAGCAGTATTCGCAGTGCTCGCATGCGGTGTTTCCCCCACCCGGTTGTGTGTGACGGCGATCCCCCTGCGTGAGGGTAACGCCGAGTGCGGCGCGGGCCCGAGCTTTGTCGATCATCTGTGACAGGCCACGCGCCCGCGCGCCGACGCACGGAACGGGCCGTGCCGGGAAGGCGAGGACGTGCTAGGCCACAGCCCGTCCCAGGACGTACACCGCCGGTGCCGCGGCGGCCAGCGGCAGCGCCACGCCCGCCGTGAAGTGGACGAAGCGCGAGGGGTAGTCGTAGCTCGCGACCCGGTGCCCGATCAGGGCGCACACCGCCGCGCCCACCCCCACCAGCGCGCCCGACGTGCCCGTCAGCCATCCGGCCGCCGCACCACCGCCCGCCCCCGCGAGCAGCGCCACCACCACCGACGCCGCCGTCGGCAACGGCAGCGCACGCGCCAGGACCGCCACCGCCACAGCCACCGCGCCCACCGTCACGGCGTCCGCGTCCGCCGCGAGGTACCCGCCCGCCACGATCGCCAGCGCGGACGCCGCGACCGTCGCCATCAAGCCGTACATCCGCTCGTCCGGGTCGGCGTGCGACCGCAGCTGGAGGACCAGCGCGAGCAGCACCCACACACCCAGCGTCCCGAGGATCGCCGACGGCGACCGCCCCGACGCCAGCAGGGCCGCGTCCGCGGCGAGCGCCCCGGCGAACCCGAGCGCGATGCCCTGCCGCGCCGGCCACATGCCGTTCAGCCGGAACCACCCCGCCGCCGTGACGGCCTGGAGCACCACCAGCGGCACGAGCAGCGCGTACGTCCCGACCGCCGCCGCCCCGGCCAGCAGCAGTCCCAGCAGCGCCGTGAGCGCGGCCGGCTGCATCCCGGGCTCGATGATCGGCGACCGCCCCTCCGCCCGGGCCCGCTGCGCGTCGGTCATCCGCGTGTTCCCGCCGACGGTGGCGGGGCCGTACCCGGGACCGGCGGCGTCGGCCGGCCCGGTGGCGGCCGGCACGGGCGTCGCGTACCCCTGCTGCGGCAGATACGCCGTCTCCGCGGCGGCCGGTGCGGACACCGCCTGGTGCGTCTGCGTCTCCCAGGTCTGCCCCTGCCACTGCTGCGTGTACTGCTGCGCGGCGTACGGATCGTCGTACCCCTGCTGATCCTGAGACGCCTGGTACCCCTGCTGCCCCTGATACGCCTGGTACCCCGGCTGCTCCTGCCCGGGCCACGCCTGCGGCTGCTGCTGCCCGTACGGGTCGTGCCCGTCCTGGCCAAAGTGACCGTCGTGGTAACCCTCGTGGTAGCCGTCATACGGCTGGTTGGTCATCGTTCACCCTCCTGCGAACGGCGGGAGCACCTCGACCGTGCCGCCGTCGGCCAGCCGTACCGTCTCATGGGCGCGGGTGCCCACCGGGTCACCGTCCACGAGGAACGAGCACCGCCGCAGCACCCGCTCCAGTTCGCCGGCGTGCCGCTCGCGCACCGCGTCGAGCGCCTCGGCGAGCGTGGCCGCCTCGTACGCCTCCTCGGCCACCCCGGCCGCGGCCTTGGCGGCGGCCCAGTAGCGCACCGTGACCTCTGGCATCTGCTTCCTCACTCGGGACTCTCACGGGCTCACCCGACGGTGAACCCCGTCAGGCTAGCCCGCCCGGGCGAGGCCCCACTCCCCGATGCGGGCCAGCAGCCCGTCGCCCGCCGCGTGCTCGGCATGCCCCATGCCCGGCTCCAGCCAGAGTTCGCCCTGGTCACCGGCGGCCGCGGCCAGCATCCGGGGATGGTCGAGGGGGAAGTAGCCGTCGGAGTCGCCGTGCACGATCAGCAGCGGGGTCGGGGCGATCCTCGGCACCGCCTCCACCGGGGAGAGCGGGACCGGGTCCCAGTCCCGGTGGTGGATGCGGGTGCCGAACCCGTACCGGCCCACCACCCGCCCCTCGGGCCGCGTGACCAGCCAGTGCAGCCGCCGCATCGGCGCGGTCCCCCGGTAGTACCAGCGGGCCGGCGCGCTCACCGAGACGACCGCGTCGGACCGGCCCGGGTGCAGTGCGGCGTGCCGCAGCACCACCGAGCCGCCCATGGAGAAGCCGACCGTCACCACGCGCGCGTGCCCGCGCTCCCGGGCCCACTCCACCGCCGCCGCCAGGTCGAGCACCTCGCGGTCGCCGACGGTGGAGCGCCCGCCGGACAGTCCGTGCCCGCGGAAGGAGAAGGTGACCACCGCGCCGTAGCGGGCGAACGCCCGTGCGATGCGTCGCACGTGCGGGCGGTCCACCGCACCGGTGAAGCCGTGGGCGACGACGAACGCGGGGTGAGCGGAGGGTGTCTCCGGGGCGTCGTATACGGCCGCGCCCGGCTCGTATACGGCGTCGACCGCCACCCCGTCGGACGTGCGGAGAAACGTCCTCACCAGCACCCGAGGGGCCGTTCTCCCGGCCGTCTCGGAGTGCGGACGATCGGTGGAACGCGCCACATGACCTGCCGGACCAGAGCTCATGTGGGCTATTGTGCTGGGCAGAGGACTCGGGCAGCGAAGCCCCCGGGTCCTTTTGTGCTTTCGGAAGCGTTGTATACGAAGCGGGAAACCGCAGGTGTACGGGGCCTTCGGGATCGCAGAGCGTGCTGTGCCAACAAACGTCCTCGCAGGGACCGAGGAGGAACCAGACATATGAGTTCTCTGCTGCTCCTGACCAATGCCCTCCAGCCGTCCACGGAGGTGCTCCCCGCCCTCGGACTGCTCCTGCACAACGTGCGCGTGGCCCCCGCGGAGGGCCCCGCCCTGGTCGACACCCCCGGTGCCGACGTCATCCTGGTCGACGGCCGGCGCGACCTGCCGCAGGTGCGCAGCCTGTGCCAGCTGCTGCGCTCCACCGGGCCGGGCTGCCCGCTGATCCTCGTCGTCACCGAGGGCGGTCTCGCGGCCGTCACCGCGGACTGGGGCATCGACGACGTCCTGCTCGACACCGCCGGACCCGCGGAGGTCGAGGCACGCCTGCGCCTGGCCATGGGACGGCAGCAGATCGTCGGCGACGACTCCCCGATGGAGATCCGCAACGGCGACCTGTCGGTCGACGAGGCCACCTACTCCGCCAAGCTCAAGGGCCGGGTCCTGGACCTGACCTTCAAGGAGTTCGAGCTGCTGAAGTACCTCGCGCAGCACCCGGGCCGCGTCTTCACGCGCGCCCAGCTGCTGCAGGAGGTGTGGGGCTACGACTACTTCGGCGGCACGCGCACGGTCGACGTGCACGTGCGGCGGCTGCGCGCCAAGCTCGGCCCCGAGCACGAGTCGCTGATCGGCACCGTGCGGAACGTCGGTTATCGATTCGTTACGCCGGAGAAGCCCGAGAAGATGGAGCGCGCCGCCGAGGAGGCGAAGGCCAAGGCGGCCAAGGCGAAGCCGGACAACGCGGACGAGTCGGCCGTCCTGGACGCCGTCGAGGTCCGCGCCGAGGCGTAGGAGGCGTATCCCGCCGCCGACCTGGGCATCCCTCTTCGCACCGGGGCACCCCGGACGGCAGTCGGGATATCGTACGGAACCTCCTTTACGCCCTGCCCGGAGCGGGTATATCCGCGTAGACTCCGCGCGTGGCCAAGGTGACTCGGGATGATGTGGCGCGGCTGGCAGGGACTTCCACTGCCGTGGTCAGCTATGTCATCAACAACGGACCCCGGCCGGTCGCCCCGGCCACGCGCGAGCGTGTCCTCGCCGCGATCAAGGAACTGGGGTACCGGCCGGACCGGGTCGCCCAGGCGATGGCCTCCCGGCGCACCGACCTCATAGGCCTGATCATCCCGGACGCCCGCCAGCCCTTCTTCGGGGAGATGGCGCACGCGGTCGAGCAGGCCGCCTCCGAGCGCGGGAAGATGGTCCTCGTCGGCAACACGGACTACGTGGGCGAGCGCGAGGTCCACTACCTGCGCGCGTTCCTCGGGATGCGGGTCTCCGGGCTGATCCTGGTCAGCCACGCGCTCAACGACCTGGCCGCCGCCGAGATCGACGCCTGGGACGCCCGGGTGGTGCTGCTGCACGAGCGCCCCGAGGCCATCGACGACGTCGCCGTCACCACGGACGACCTGGGCGGCGCCGAGCTGGCCGTGCGGCACCTGCTGGAGCACGGCTACGAGTACGTCGCCTGTATGGGCGGCATAGCCGAGACCCCCGCGGTCGGCGACCCGGTCTCCGACCACGTCGAGGGCTGGCGCCGCGCGATGGACGAGGCGGGGATCTCCACGGAGGGCCGCCTCTTCGAGGCCCTCTACAACCGCTACGACGCCTACCAGGCCGCCCTGAAGATCCTCTCCGGGCCCGAGCGGCCGCCGGCGATCTTCTGCTCCACCGACGACCAGGCGATCGGCCTGCTGCGGGCGGCACGCGAGCTGCGCATCGACGTCCCCGGCGAGCTGGCCGTGGCCGGCTTCGACGACATCAAGGAGGCGGCGCTGGCCGACCCGCCCCTGACGACGATCGCCTCCGACCGCTCGGCGATGGCCCGGGCCGCGGTGGACCTCGTCCTGGACGACGGTCTGCGGGTCGCGGGTTCCCGGCGCGAGCGGCTGAAGGTCTTCCCGTCGCGGCTGGTGGTACGCCAGTCCTGCGGCTGCCCGTAGCCCGCCGGGGCTCCCCGCCGGGGGCGCCTTTATATCGGGCATACGAGGTTCTGTCGGGCTTCTCAGCCGGCACTCAGGAAGCTCTCATGGTCGGGCGACAAGCTCGTTGCCATGACCGAGAGCTTCCACCGCAGTGGCGAGTACGAGAACCCTCACGAGGGTCAGCAGCAGGCCCCGGTGAACCCCGAGTGGCCGCCCCCGCCGGCGTACGCCCCGGCGCATGCTCCGCAGCCGAAGAAGCGCAACCGCGGCCCCGTCGCCCTGATCGCCGCCGTGGCGATCGTCGCCGCGGCGATAGGCGGCGGCACCGCCTACGGCATCCAGGAGCTGACCGGCAGCGACACGGTCGCCTCCAGCTCCACCAGCACCACCGTGGTGCCCTCCAGCCAGAAGGGCACGGTCGCCGGGGTCGCGAAGGCGGTCAGTCCCAGCATCGTCGAGATCAGCGCCGAGTCGAACGCCGGGTCCTCCACCGGCTCCGGTGTGATCATCACGAGCGACGGCGAGATCGTCACCAACAATCACGTCGTCTCCGGCGCCTCCCAGATCAAGGTGACGACCAGCGACGGCAAGTCCTACACCGCGAAGGTCGTCGGCACCGACAGCAAGAAGGACCTGGCCCTGATCAAGCTGGAGAACGCCTCCGGCCTGAAGGCGGCCACGCTCGGCGACTCCGCCGGGGTCCAGGTCGGCGACCAGGTCGTCGCGATCGGCTCCCCCGAGGGGCTGTCCGGCACCGTCACCAGCGGCATCATCTCCGCGCTCGACCGGGACGTCACCGTCCCGACCGAGGAGGACCAGGGCCGGCAGCAGTCCCAGCAGGGTGACGGGTGGCCGTTCGAGTACGGCGGGCGGCAGTTCAACGGCGACACCGGCGACGACACCACGACGTACAAGGCGCTGCAGACCGACGCGTCCCTCAACCCGGGCAACTCCGGCGGCGCGCTGATCGACATGAACGGCAACATCATCGGCATCAACTCCGCGATGTACTCGCCTGCGGGCAGCGCCTCCTCGTCCTCCGACGCGGGCAGCGTGGGCCTGGGCTTCGCCATCCCGATCAACACCGTCAAGGCCGACCTCGCGAAGCTGCGGGCCGGGTCGACCGACTGAGTCCGGCAGCGAGGGGTCGGTGAAGGCGGCCCGGCGCACGGGCCGGCCGGCACCGGCACGGGGCTGACGCTCCTCCCGGCACCCGGCAGCGGCGTGCGACGCTGAGAGCGTCAGACGCACCCCCGTCCCCATCACACCCGAGGACCCCGGACCCATGAGCCCCGCAGACGGCGACCGTGACACCCACCGCATCCTGATCGTCGACGACGAGCCGGCGGTGCGCGAAGCACTCCGGCGCAGCCTCGCCTTCGAGGGGTACGGCACCGAGGTCGCGGTCGACGGTGCGGACGCCCTGGAGAAGGCGGCGGCGTACCGTCCCAACCTGGTCGTCCTCGACATCCAGATGCCGCGCATGGACGGCCTGACGGCGGCGCGCCGCATCCGCGCCGGCGGCGACACGACGCCGATCCTCATGCTCACGGCCCGCGACACGGTCGGCGACCGGGTCACCGGCCTCGACGCGGGCGCCGACGACTACCTGGTCAAGCCCTTCGAACTCGACGAACTCTTCGCCCGCATCCGCGCCCTGCTGCGCCGCAGCTCCTACGCGGCGGCCGTGGGCGCGGGCGACCCGGCCGACGAGGACGCGCTCACCTTCGCCGACCTGCGCATGGACCTCGCCACGCGGGAGGTCACCCGGGGCGGCCGACCGGTGGAGCTGACGCGTACGGAGTTCACGCTCCTGGAGATGTTCATGTCCCACCCGCGCCAGGTCCTCACGCGGGAGCAGATCCTCAAGGCGGTCTGGGGCTTCGACTTCGAGCCGTCGTCGAACTCCCTCGACGTGTACGTCATGTACCTGCGCCGCAAGACCGAGGCGGGCGGGGAGCCGCGCCTGGTCCACACGGTGCGCGGGGTCGGCTACGTGCTGCGGCAGGGCGGCGCCGAGTGAACAAGGTCGTACGCCGCTTCCGCTCGCTGCCGATCCGGTCGCGCCTGGCGCTGCTGGTGGCGGCGGCGGTGGCGTTCGCGGTGGCGGCGGTGTCGGTGACGTGCTGGTTCATCGTGCAGGGGAAGCTGTACGACGAGATCGACGAGGACCTGAAGTCGTCGGTGGGGCCGGTGCGCCCGGACGAGTTCCGGGACCTCGTGGCCGCCTGTCCCCAGACCCCCTCCGACGCACTCGGCGTGGGATCGCGGCCCAAGAGCTACGGGCAGTTGGTCAGGGCCGACGGCAAGGTGTGCCTCTTCCCCAGCTCCACGGCCCAGGTGCAGGTCAGCGGCGTCGACAAGACGGTGGCCAAGGCCCCCGACCCGAACGTGCAGCACTTCCGGGACGGCACCGACACCGACGGCGCCAAGCTGCGCGTCATGACCACGGCGCTCGTCGTCAAGGACGACTCCCTGCGGCCGGGCGTGGCCGCGGACTACTCCCTGGTCGTCGCCCTGCCGCTGAAGGGCACCCAGTCCACGCTCAACGAGCTGGCGCTGATTCTGCTGCTGGTGTCGGGCGTGGGGGTACTCGGCGCCGGTGCGGCCGGGCTGGCCGTCGCCCGGGCCGGGCTGCGGCCCGTCGACAAGCTGACCGAGGCCGTCGAGCACGTAGCCCGCACGGAGGATCTGAACGTCCGCATCCCCGTCGAGGACGACAGCGAGGACGAGATCGCCCGCCTCTCCCACTCCTTCAACTCGATGACCTCGGCGCTGGCCAGCTCCCGGGACCTCCAGCAGCAGCTGATCGCCGACGCCGGCCACGAACTGCGCACCCCCCTCACCTCGCTGCGCACCAACATCGAACTCCTCACCCGCAGCGAGGAGACCGGCCGCCCCATCCCGGAGGCCGACCGCAAGGCGCTCCTGGCCTCGGTGAAGGCCCAGATGACGGAACTGGCCGCGCTCATCGGCGACCTGCAGGAACTGTCCCGCCCGGACACCGGCCAGCACTCCGGCCGGACCCAGATCGTCGCCTGGCACGACACGGTCGAGTCGGCGCTGCGGCGGGCCCGGCTGCGCGGCCCGGAACTGACGATCACGGCGGGCGTCGAGCCGTGGTTCGTCCGCGCGGAGCCGACCGCGCTGGAGCGGGCGGTGGTGAACATCCTGGACAACGCGGTGAAGTTCAGCCCGGAGGGCGGCAGGATCGAGGTCAGGCTGGCCGAGGGCGTGCTCACGGTCCGCGACCACGGCAGGGGCATCCCCGCCGACGAACTCCCCCACGTCTTCGACCGCTTCTGGCGCTCCCCGAGCGCACGGGCCCTGCCGGGCTCGGGCCTGGGGCTGTCGATCGTGGCGCGGACGGTCCAGCAGGCGGGCGGCGACGTGTCCCTGTCCCCGGCGGAGGACGGCGGCACGGTCGCGACGATCCGGCTGCCGGGAGCGTCGGTGCCTCCCCCGGAAACCCCGGCAGCTACTTCGTGACGAACGTGAGGAACGAGGCCCAGGGGCTCGCGCCGAACACGAGTATCGGGCCGTCGGGGGTCTTGCTGTCCCGGACCGGCACGATGTCCGGGCTGTGGTGGGCGACTTCGAGGCAGTTGTTGGCGCCCCCGTCGCTGTAGGTCGACTTGTGCCAGACAGCAGTGGTCAGATCGAGGGTGGGCTTCATGGTCCGTGCTCCTTCAGTACGTCCCGGATGAACGCCAGCGAGTCCGACGGGGACAGTGCCAGATCCCTCAACCGATCGTAGGACAAAAGGTGGTGGGTGACGTCCTCCGGATCATCCATCAGCAGGCCGAAGCTGTGGCTCTCCGCGTAGGCCACGGCACTTCCGTCCGGTTGCCACAGCAGGGTGAGGGATCCCTTGCCCACAAGGTGGTGAACGCCGGAGGAGAAGGGGAGCACCTGGATGACGACGTTGGGGGCCTGCGCGGCGGTCTCGATGCGTGACAACTGGCCCTTCCACGTGTCCGCGGCGGCCGAGGGACGACGTAGCGCCGACTCGTCGATGATGAAGCGGGCGTCAGGCGGCGGGTCCTTGTGCAGTACGAGCTGTCGTCCCATGCGTGCCGCCACTTGCTCCTCGACGTCCTCCGCGTTGCCAGCCGTTGCCTGAGGGCCAGACAACACCTCTCTGGCGAAGTCCTCCGTCTGCAACAGCCCCGGTACACCGGGCGCGTACACCCGAATGAGACGTGCAGTCGCCTCCAGCGCCATGTACCTCTTGTACTTGTCCTTGAAGGCGTCGTACCGGGCGATCCTCCAGTGGCGAACGAGCAGGTCACCGCAGCCGTAGTAGCTGTCCAAGTCCTCCATGACAGCCAGCTTGGAGAGCCGCTCGCCCGACTCCAGGCGGCTCAAGTAGCTCTTGTCGTAACCCGACTCGTCGGCCAGCTGCCCCAGCGTCTTACCGGCGTTCTCCCGCAGGAACTTCAGCGTCCGCCCCAGCACGGCACGCCCCGACTCCTCCATGTCGTCAACGACATCCACGCCGTCACCCCTCCCCGTTGCCTACGCGGCCAGGCAACACCTGGCCCCTTCCGCAGCCTAGGGGCAGTCAGTGACCATGAGGGCACGAACGGTGATCTCCGCTCGTCAGACCCCCTTTGCCCCTGCCCTGAGAAGGGACGCCCCCGTGCGCCTGCGTATCGCCGAACTCTGCGAGTCCCTGCTGCTCGCCCTCGTACGGCTCCTGCTCCCCGCCAGGGGCCGGCACCGAGCCGCCGGGACGGTGCCGGCCGTCGCCCATCCCCCGCCGCCCGGACGACGTCACCTCGCCGAAGAGCCCCTCGTCATGGACACCCGCCTCGTACGCCCCTACCTCTCCGCCCTGGAGGTCTCCGCATGAGGCTGCTCCCCTGGACCGGCGCCGGTGGCAAGCCGTGTTACCTCAGCACCGACGATCCCCACAGCCCGCTGTCCCGGCTCGCCGACGACATCGAGGCCCTGCAGCTGGCCGACGCGGCAGGAGTCCTCGAAGGGGCGCGAGCCGTGCTCGACGACCCCGGGGCCGGCGAGCACGCCGTCCGCTTCGCGCTGGCCAGGGCCGTGGAGTCACTGGGTGACACACTCCGCGTCGCGGTCAGCCGGGGCGAGCGCGGGTGAACTCCGCGCGGGGCAGCGCACAGTACGGGGCGTGGCACCTGTCGGCGTCGCCATGACCGTCCCGCCCCACCCCTCCGGCTCCGCTTCACCCGAACGTGGCGAACGCGGCAACCTTCGCCCCGGCCGCGGCGACTCCCCACCGCACCACCCGCACCCCGTCCCCCCACCAGCAGAACGGATCGCCGCATGAGTGAGCTGCCCTCTCCGCCGCGTCAGCCCCGCAGAGCGCGTCACCGCCGCAGCCGTACCACCCTCGCCGCCGGGATACCCCTGGCGCTCACCGCCGCCTGCGCCCTTGCCTACGGGGTCGCCCCGGGCACCCAGGCGCGCGCCTCCGCCGCCGCCCCGTCCTGGGCCTCCGCCACCGCCGACGGGTTCGCCTCCGTCGACTCCCTCGGGCAGAACGGGACGTACGGCGGGCGGGACGGCAAGACCGTCACCGTGACGACGCAGGCCGAGCTGGAGAAGTACGCCACCGCCACCGAGCCGTACGTCATCGTCGTGGCCGGGACCATCACCATGAACCCGGTCGGGAAAGAGATCAAGGTCCAGTCCGACAAGACCGTCGTCGGAGCCGGGACCTCCGGGCACATCGTCGGCGGCGGGTTCTTCCTCGGCCAGGGCGTGCACAACGTGATCATCCGGAATCTGACCATCCGGGACGCGTACCAGGGCGTCTGGAACGACAAGGACCACGACTTCGACGCGATCCAGATGGACGGCGCCCATCACGTCTGGATCGACCACAACGACCTGCGGCACATGGCCGACGGGCTCATCGACGTCCGCAAGGACAGCACCAACGTCACCGTCTCCTGGAACAGGCTGAGCGACAACAACAAGACCTTCGGCATCGGCTGGACCGAGAACGTCAAGACCGACATCACGATCCACCACAACTGGATCCGCGAGACCGAGCAGCGCAACCCGTCCACCGACAACGCCGCCCACGCGCACCTCTACAACAACTGGTTGCAGGACGTGCCGGGCACGAGCATCACCTCGTCGTACGGGAACTACTCGCGCGGCGCCACGAGGATGGTGCTGGAGAACTCCTACTTCCAGGGCGTCAGGAACCCCGTCATCAAGGACAGCGGCGCCGCCGTCGTGCAGCGCGGCAGCGTCTTCTCCGGGACCAGCGGGCGCAACGAGAGCGGCGGGACCGCCTTCGACCCGAAGGCCTTCTACCCGTACACCCTCGACAAGGCCGCCGACCTGCCGTCGGTCCTCAAGGCCGGTGCGGGCCCCCGCACCTCCATCGGCACGACCGCCGCCGCCTCCACCAAGGCCGCCGCGGCGACCACCCTCACCGTCGCCAAGGACGGCAGCGGGCAGTACACGACCGTCCAGGCCGCCGTGAACGCCGTGCCCGCGAACAATCCTTCCCGTGTCGTCATCGCCGTCAAGCCGGGGACGTACCGGGAGCCGGTGAAGGTGCCGGCCAACAAGCCGCACGTCACCCTCCAGGGCACCGGCGGCAGCCGCAAGGACACCACCATCGTCTACGACAACGCCTCGGGCACGCCCAGGCCCGGCGGCGGGACGTACGGCACGAGCGGCAGCGCCACCGTCGCCGTCGAGGCCGACGACTTCCAGGCCCGGAACCTGACCATCTCCAACGACTTCGACGAGAAGGCCAACCAGGGCCTCAGCGGCCACCAGGCCGTGGCGCTGCGGACCGCCGCCGACAAGGTGTTCCTCGACGGGATCATCGTCAGCGGCGATCAGGACACCCTGCTGCTCGACACCGCCGCCAAGGACCGCCTGGGCCGGGTCTACATGAGCAACAGCTACGTCATCGGCAACGTCGACTTCATCTTCGGCCGGGCCACGGCCGTCGTCGACAAGTCCGTCATCACGCTGAAGAAGCGCTGGGACGGCACCTCCGCCGGGTACGTCACCGCGCCCAGCACCGCCGCGAACCGCAGGGGCATCCTGATCGCCGACTCCACGGTGAACGGGGACGTCTCGGCCGGCAGCTTCTACCTCGGCCGGCCCTGGCACGCGGGCGGGGACGCGTCCCTGGACCCGCAGACGACCGTCCGCAACACCAGCCTGAGCGCCGCGATCAAGTCCACCCCGTGGACCGACATGAGCGGCTTCTCCTGGAAGGACGACCGGTTCGCCGAGTACGGCAACTCCGGCCCCGGCGCGGGCGCGGCGAGCAGCAACCGTCCCCACCTGACCGACGCGCAGGCCGCGGACCAGGAGGTCGCGGACTGGCTCGCGGGCTGGACGCCCTCGGCGTCCTGACGGCTCCCTTCCGGGTTCGGCTGACCATCCACGCCGAACCCGGAAGGGCCACCACCGGCCGTTCAACCGCCCACGGAAAGCCCCGACCCCGACACCCGCACCCGGATGCCGCCCTCCTCCACCCGTACGTCGCGCAGCCGTACGTCCCCCTGCGCCGGCTGGGGCAGTTCGAACGCCAGGGAGCCTTGAGGGTGCCGGCGGCGCGGTGCTCGGCGTAGAGCACGGCCCAGCGGTCGCCGAGGGCGGTGAAGGCGGCGAGGACGGCCAGGCCCACCACCGCCTTCACCGCGGGGTATGCGATCTAGTTCACCACGGTGATGCGGTCGGCCTTCGGCGGTGCGATCGGGTTCGCCGCCGAGGAGTTGGCCGTCAGGTACTGCTCCAGCGCGGTCAGGTCGTCGGCGCCGACGACGTCGTCGGTGCCCTGGCCGAGCGTGGGGAAGCCGTCGCCGCCGCCCGCGAGGAAGCTGTTCGTCGCGACGCGGTAGGTGGCCGCCGGGTCGATGGCCGAGCCGTTCAGCCTGATGCTGTCCGTGACCACGCGGTCGGCACCGGACTTGGTGAGGTCCAGCGTGTACGTCAGACCGGACGAGACCTGGAGGATCTTCGGCGCGGCCGCGTTCGGTCCTGACACCTGCTCCTTGAGCGCCTGGACCAGCTGCGCGCCCGTGAAGTCCTGCAGGTTCACGGTGTTGGCGAACGGCTGGACCGTGAAGCCCTCGGCGTAGGTGACGACACCGTCGCCCTCACCGGCCTTGGCCGCGTAGGTGAGCGGGGCCCGGATGCCGCCCGGGTTCATCAGCGCTAGGTCCGTCTCCGGGTCCAGCTGCCTGCCGTGCGCGAGCTGGGCGTCGGCGATCAGGTCGCCGAGCGGGGACTCGGTGCCGGTGTTGCCGATGTCGCCGGAGATGTAGCCGATCGGCCGGTTGCCGATGGGCGCGGCCAGGGTGTTCCACTTGCCGATCAGCTCGGTCATGTCCGGCGCCTTGGGCACGTCCCGGGTGACCACGCGGTTGGCGGACTTGACGGCCGTGCGGGCGATGTCGCCCGTCCTGCGGTCGTAGGTCAGCGTGGTGTCGGTGTAGAGGCGGCCGAAGGACGCGGCCGAGGTGACCATGCGGGGCTTGCCCGCCGGGTCGGCGATGCTGCACACGTACGCGTTGTGCGTGTGACCGGTGACCAGCGCGTCCACCTGCGGCGTGACGTTCTTGGCGATGTCGACGACCGGCCCGGATACGCCGTCGCCCGCGCCCGGCGCGTCACAGTCGTAGTTGTACGACGTCGACGCCGGGAAGCCGCCCTCGTGGACGAGCGCGACGATCGACTTCACGCCCTTGCGCTGCAGCTCCTTGGCGTACTTGTTGATCGTCTCGACCTCGTCCTCGAAGGTGAGGCCCTTGACGCCCTCGGCGGAGACGATGTCCGGGGTGCCCTCCAGGGTCACGCCGATGAAGCCGACCTTGACGCCGTTCTTCTTCCACACCCAGTAGGGCTTGAGGATCGGCTTCTTCGTCTTCTCGTCGAGGACGTTGGCGGCCAGGTAGGGGAAGTCGGCGCCCTGGAACTCCTCGTCCGTGTAGCAGCCGTCCTCGGGGTGGCAGCCGCCGTTCTGCAGGCGGGCCAGCTCCTTGGCGCCCTCGTCGAACTCGTGGTTGCCGACGGAGGTGACGTCCAGGTCGAGCTTGTTGAGCGCTTCGATGGTCGGCTCGTCGTGGAAGAGGCCGGAGATCAGCGGGGAGGCGCCGACCATGTCGCCGCCGGCCGCGGTGATGGAGTACTTCTCGCCCTGCCGGGCCTGCCGCAGGTGCGTGGCGAGGTACTCGACGCCGCCCGCGTCGATGGTCTTCGTCGTGCCGTCGGGCTGCTTCTCGGTGACACGGCCGGAGGAGCCCGCCGGGGGCTCCAGGTTGCCGTGCAGGTCGTTGAAGGACAGCAGCTGCACGTCCTGGTAGCGGCCGGGCCAGTGCCCGCCCGAGCGCTGGTCCTCGCCGGCGGTCGCCGCCCCCGGCAGTGCCGCGGCGGCCAGCGCGCCGACGGTGACGACTCCGGCGGCGAGGGCGAGGAAACGGTTCGTACGGCGTCTCCGGCGCTCCGGATGCGCCGGTGAAGTGGCTGGCATACGCCCCCCTGAGGGTCTGCTGGGACAGTGATGTCGTCCGGCGCAGCCTAGAGTCAACGCGCGTAGCGCGACAGGTGTTTCATGGTTACATCTGGGTTGCTTCTTTGCCGCCGATTTGCCGGTGCCTCCCCGTACCCTCGTACGCATGACCAGCGACGACACCGTACGGCCCGGCCACCCCCGCTCGATCGAGACCCTTGCCGCCCTCTCCCCGGAGCAGACCGAGGCCGTGCTCGGACTGCTCGACGAGGCCGCCCGGACCGACGGGCAGCAGGCGGTGTCCGAACAGGGCCGGTTGCAGTTGCGCGGCGGGGAGCGCGTGGGCGTGTCCCATCTGCTGCTCACCGCCGACGGGGAACTTGTCGGTTATGCCCAGTTGGAGGACACGGACGAGGTGGAGCCGCCGGCCGCCGAGCTGGTGGTGCATCCCGGGCATCGCGGACACGGGCATGGACGCGCCCTCGGCTCGGCCCTGCTGGCCGCCTCCGGCAAGCGACTTCGGGTGTGGGCGCACGGCGGGCACTCCGCCGCCCGGCACCTCGCCCAGGTGCTGGGGCTCACGCTGTTCCGGGAACTGCGCCAGATGCGCCGCCCGTTGACCGGCTTCGACGCGCCCGAGCCGGTGCTGCCCGAGGGCGTCACGGTCCGCACCTTCGTCGCCGGCCGGGACGACGCGGCCTGGCTCGCGGTGAACGCCGCCGCCTTCGCCCACCACCCCGAGCAGGGCTCCCTGACCCAGCGCGACCTCGACGACCGCAAGGCCGAGCCGTGGTTCGATCCGGCCGGTTTCTTCCTCGCCTTCCGCGGCGACGAACTCGTCGGCTTCCACTGGACCAAGGTGCACGCCGAGGAGGGCCTGGGCGAGGTGTACGTCGTCGGGGTCGCCCCGAACGCGCAGGGCGGCGGCCTCGGCAAGTCCCTCACCACGATCGGGCTGCGGCACCTGGCGGGGCAGGGCCTGCCGACCGCGATGCTCTACGTCGACGCCGACAACAAGGCGGCCGTGTCGGTCTACGAGCGGCTGGGCTTCAGCACGCACGAGGTGGACCTGATGTACCGGACGGAGACCTGACCGTCGCGGTCGGCACGCGGCACGGGTTCCGGACGACGCTGCGGTTCCTCACCCCGCCGCCGAAGCGGCCCGGCCCTGCGCGGGTTCCGCCCACGCCGGTCGCCACAGCTCGCCCTGCGGCGACCGGGGCCGGGTCGCCGCCAGGTGGTCGCGCAGGGCCGCCAGGCCGGGATGCGGGTTGCCGGCCCGCCAGAGCAGGGAGTGCGGGTAGACCGGGGTCGGGTCCCGCAACGGGACCAGCCGCAGGTCGTGGCCCACGGGCCAGACGTGCGGGGTCCGTTCGCTGAGGAACGTGGCGACGGTCGGCGAGCCGGCGATCGTGTCCAGGAGCGCTTCGAGGCCGAAGTTGGGCCCGATGGTGTCGATGGCCGGACCGAACGCTGCCGCGAGGGCCTCGTAGTAGGCGTGCCACTCGGTGCCCGGCACGTTGCCCGGCATCCAGATCCGGTGCCCGGCGAGCTGCGCGGGCGTCACCGAGGCGGCCCGGGCGAAGGGGTGGCCGGGGCCCACGCACAGGCTGAGCGGCTCGTCCAGGACGGGCAGGGTCTCGATGCCGTCGGGGAGCCGGTGCCCGGGCATGGTGACGGCACGGAAGGTGGCGTCGACGGACCCGTCGCGCACGGCGGTCACGGCCGTTTCGGCGTCGAACAGCGTGACGACGTCCAGCGGGATCTCGGGATGCGCCCGGTGGAAGTCCTGCACCAGTCCCGCGGTGGCGGCCCGGCGTCCCACGACGTCCACCCGCAGCGCCCGGTCCCCGGGACGCACCGCGGCCACCGCCCGCTCCTCGGCGCGGAGCAGGACCCGGGCGTGCGGCAGCAGCGCCTGCCCGTCGATGGTGAGCTCCGCGCCGCGTGGCGTACGCACGAACAGCCGCACCCCGAGGTCCTTCTCCAGCGCGGCGATCCGCTTGGACACGGCCTGCTGGGTCAGGGCCAGGTCCACGGCGGCCTTCTGGAACTGCCCGGCGTCGGCGACCGCGACGAAGGCCCGTACGGCGTTGAGGTCCACGGCGGCAGCCTATTTCTCCCGGTCGTCCCGGGAGCCTCCTGCCCGGGCGCCCGGCACCACGACATCCCGGCGCGAGCGGCGATGCCCCCAGGCATTCCGGCCCTGGGGCATCCGCCCGTCCGCCGGTGCCCGGAGGCCGGGCCCGCCACCCGCCCTGTCGTCGTAGCGGCTCCCTGGCGCGGCGGTGTGGCCGGCCTTGCCCGGCCACACCGCGAGGAAGGTCACCTGCGCGACGTCGACGACGACACCCCCATCGGCGCACCGCCCCCGAAGCCGGGCCCGGAGCCACGGCGCGCAGCGCCGGTACAGCTCCTCGAAGGCGCGCCGGCCGGCGTCCGCCGCTACGGCCCGCGGCAGCTCCCCGTCGCTTCTCGTTTCGCTCACCTCTCCTCATCGGACCGGCCGGGCCGAACGGTTCACGGCAGCACGCCGGCTTCCGGCCGGGCCGCAGGGACCCGCACACGGGCCCGAAGACGCCCGCGGGCCGCCGCCCGCTATCCCGCACGTCATGTCTCCGTAACCATTGATTCAGACGAGCTTGCGACGCTCGGCCAATGAATCCCGCCGCGCCAGAGCCTTCCCCGCCCCGCGAGGGTCCCGAGGGAAACGGGAGCACTCGTGTGACACCTCCGCTCCCGCCCGCGCTGTCCGACGCGCCCGTGATGCTCGCGGCGCGGAAGAATGGGTCCATGAGCCAGCCGAAGCCCCAGGCACAGGTCCAGCACGCGCAGCCCTCCGTGGGCTCCATCGCAGCCCACCGCCCGCACACGGTGGCGGCGGTGGTCTCCGATCTGGAACCCGACATCGACGCCGACCTCGACGGGTACGAGGAGTCGCCGTACGACGGGCCCGAGCTGCCGCACGGCCGCTTCCTCGACCGGGAGCGCAGCTGGCTCGCCTTCAACGAGCGCGTGCTGGAACTCGCCGAGGACCCGAACACGCCGCTGCTGGAGCGGGCCAACTTCCTGGCGATCTTCGCCAGCAACCTGGACGAGTTCTTCATGGTCCGGGTGGCCGGCCTGAAGCGCCGCATCGCCACCGGCGTGGCCACCCGCTCCGCCTCCGGCCTGCAGCCCCGTGACGTGCTGGAGATGATCTGGGCCCGCGCCCGCGAGCTCATGGCCCGGCACGCCGCCTGCTACCACGAGGACGTCGCCCCCGCACTCGCGGAGGAGGGCATCCACCTGGTCCGCTGGAGCGAGCTGCAGGAGAAGGAGCAGGCCCGCCTGTTCACCCTGTTCCGGCACCAGATCTTCCCCGTGCTGACCCCGCTGGCGGTCGACCCGGCGCACCCCTTCCCGTACATCTCCGGCCTGTCGCTGAACCTGGCCGTCGTCGTGCGCAACCCGGTCACCGGCCACAAGCACTTCGCGCGGGTCAAGGTGCCGCCGCTGCTGTCCCGGTTCCTGGAGAGCTCCCCGGGCCGCTACGTCCCCATCGAGGACGTGATCGCCGCCCACCTGGAGGAGCTGTTCCCGGGCATGGAGGTGCTGGAGCACCACGCCTTCCGGCTCACCCGCAACGAGGACCTGGAGGTCGAGGAGGACGACGCGGAGAACCTGCTCCAGGCTCTGGAGAAGGAGCTCATGCGGCGCCGCTTCGGCCCGCCGGTGCGCCTGGAGGTCGAGGAGTCCATCGACCGCGAGGTCCTGGACCTGCTGGTACGCGAGCTGAAGATCAGCGAGGCCGAGGTGTACCCGCTGCCGGGCCCGCTGGACCTCACCGGCCTGTTCCGCATCGCCTCCCTGGACCGGCCCGAGCTGAAGTACCGCAAGTTCGTCGCCGGCACCCACCGCGACCTCGCCGAGGTCGAGTCGGCGTCCGCGCCGGACATCTTCGCCGCGCTGCGCGAGCGGGACGTCCTGCTGCACCACCCGTACGACTCGTTCTCCACGTCCGTGCAGGCCTTCCTGGAGCAGGCGGCCGGCGACCCGGACGTCCTCGCGATCAAGCAGACCCTGTACCGCACCTCCGGCGACTCCCCGATAGTCGACGCGCTCATCGAGGCCGCCGAGTCCGGCAAGCAGGTCCTGGTCCTGGTCGAGATCAAGGCCCGCTTCGACGAGCACGCCAACATCAAGTGGGCCCGCAAGCTGGAGGAGGCCGGCTGCCACGTGGTCTACGGCCTGGTCGGGCTGAAGACCCACTGCAAGCTGTCCCTGGTGGTCCGCCAGGAGGGCGAGACGCTGCGCCGCTACAGCCACGTCGGCACCGGCAACTACCACCCGAAGACGGCCCGCCTCTACGAGGACCTCGGCCTGCTCACGGCCGATCCGCAGGTCGGCGCGGACCTGTCGGACCTGTTCAACCGCCTCTCCGGCTACTCCCGCCGGGAGACCTACCGCCGGCTGCTGGTCGCGCCGAAGTCGCTGCGCGACGGCCTGATAGCGCGGATCACCAAGGAGATACAGCACCACCGTGCGGGGCGGCCCGCGTACGTCCGCATCAAGGTCAACTCGATGGTCGACGAGGCCCTCATCGACGCCTGCTACCGGGCCGCCCAGGCGGGCGTGCCGGTGGACATCTGGGTGCGCGGCATCTGCGCGGTGCGCCCGGGCGTCGCGGGCCTGTCGGAGAACATCCGGGTCCGCTCGATCCTCGGCCGCTTCCTGGAGCACTCCCGGGTCTTCGCCTTCGGCAACGGCGGCGAGCCCGAGGTGTGGATCGGCAGCGCCGACATGATGCACCGCAACCTCGACCGCCGGATAGAGGCCCTGGTCAGGGTCACCGACCCGGCCCATCGAGCGGCCCTGAACCGGCTGCTGGAGACCGGTATGTCCGACTCCACCGCCTCCTGGCACCTCGGCCCGGACGGCGACTGGACCCGGCATGCGACCGACGCGGACGGCCAGCCCCTGCGCAACGTCCAGGAGATGCTCATAGACGCCCGGAGGCGCCGGCGTGGCACAGCGACACCTTGACCCGACGGATTCCCGGCTCAGGCCCGTCGGGACCGCCCCCACCGGTGACACCCTCGCGGGCTACCTGCGGGACCAGGCCACGGAGTTCCTCCGGGCGCTGCGCCTGCACCGGGAGACGGGGGCGGGGGCGAACGGCTCGGAGGGGTCCGCCGAGGCGGCCCGCGCCCTGCGCCGCTCGGCCCGCCGCATCAGCGCCAGCCTGCACACGTTCCAGCCGCTGCTGGACTCGGACTGGTGCGAGACCATGCGCCCGGAGCTGGCCTGGGTCTCCGGCACCCTGGCCATGGAGCACGCGTACACGGCCCGCCTGGAACGCCTGCTGACGGCCCTGCACCGCCTGTCGGGGTCGACGGCGTTCCCGGCCCGGACGACCGGTCCGGACGCGACGGCGGGCCCGCGTGCCGACGTGGCCGCGGGCAGTCGTGCCGCCGGGGCGCCAACCGTCCCCACGGCAGCGGACCGCGACGCCGGGCCGCGCACGTCCCCGGCGCCGGAACGCGGCAACCTGACCGTCGGAGCGGCCAAGGCGGGCGCGCTCCTGGACCGCCAGCTCACCCTCGCCCGCACCCGGGCCCACTCCACCGCCCTGCAGGCCCTCGGCAGCAGCCGCTTCCACGCCGTCGCCGACAAGGTCGCGGTCCTGGCCAGCGAGGTCCCCCTGCTCACGACGGCCGCCGCCACCGACCTGCGCCCCCACGCCACGGCCGCGGAGGAACGCCTCACCGACGCCGTGACCGCCCTGCCCCTGATCACCGCGGGCCATCCGTACAACGCCGCGGCCCTCGTCCACGGCCTGTCCCCGGACACGGTCCCGCATCCGCAGGACGCCCCCTGGCACCAGGTCCGCCTGCTGCTGCGCCTGCACCGCTACGCCCGCGAGGCCCTCACCGGGCCCAAGGGCAACGCCGTCGTCGACCTGCGCCTGCTCGACGCGGGCCAGGCCCTCAACCGGCACCGCGACGCCTCGGAGGCGGCAGCGGCGGCGGCCCAGGCGGCCCGCACGCCCAGGATCGCCCCGGCCACGGCGTACGCCCTCGGCGTGCTCCACGCCGACCAGCGGCACGAGGTGGAGGCGGCACGTTTCGCGTTCCAGCAGGCCTGGCAGAAGGAGACGGTCGGCGCGTCGTGACCGGCAGGCACCCGGAAGGCGGTGAACACCAGGTGAGCTCACCCGAGGACCCCACCGTTCAGGCCGCGGGCTGCGTCCTGTGGCGCCGCTCGCCCGACTCCGGCGAGCTGGAGCTCTGTCTCGTGCACCGGCCGAAATACGACGACTGGTCGTGGCCGAAGGGCAAACTCAAGCGCGCCGAGGACGCCCTGGCCGGCGCCCTGCGCGAGGTGGCGGAGGAGACGGGCTGCCGGGCCGTGCCGGGTGCCGAGCTGGCGACCCTGCGCTACCTGGCGAACGGCCGCCCCAAGCAGGTGCGCTACTGGGCCGCCGAGGCCGTGGCCTGCGCCTTCACCCCGAACGACGAGGTCGATCGCGTGCTGTGGCTGTCCCCGGAGGCGGCCCGCGCCCGGCTGACGCAGCCCCACGACCGCCCCTTGGTCGACGCGCTGCTCACCGCGCTGCGCCGGGCCCGCGCCGCCGGCGGACCACAGTGAGGAAGTCCGCGGTTGTCCAGCGGAACCCGCGCGAAAAGCGGAATCTCCACGTGCTCTCCCCGTGAGCATTCCGTGACCTAACCACGCCTTCGGCAGGGGTTCACCCGTCGTTCATGTGTGGCCATCGGCGGCTTCACCTGATCTGCCTAGTTTCGGCCGTACCAGATGCGAGACGCGGTTGCCGCGTCCGCGTCGGCCAGTCTTCGCACGCCGCCGATCAGGACGGCGGCTCCTGGAAGGAACTCAAGTGAAGCTTCAGCGCATGAACCGGCGGGCCCTCGCTCTCGGTGCTCTCGCCGTCTCCGGCGCCCTGGCCCTCACGGCGTGCGGCTCCGACGACACCGGAGGCGGCAGCGACGGCTCCTCGTCCAACGCCGCCGCGCCCAGCAACATCAAGTGTGACGACGCCTCGGGCCAGGTGCTCGCCGACGGCTCCTCGGCGCAGAAGAACGCCGTCGACGCGTGGGTCAAGCAGTTCTCGGCGGCCTGCAAGGTGGAGATCAACTACAAGGCCGGCGGCTCCGGTGCCGGTGTCACCGCGTTCACCCAGGGCCAGGTCCCGTGGGCCGGTTCGGACTCGGCCCTCAAGCCCGACGAGGTCGAGGCCTCCAAGAAGATCTGCTCCGGCGGCCAGGGCATCGACCTGCCCATGGTCGGCGGCCCGATCGCCGTCGGTTACAACGTCCCGGGCGTCGACAAGCTCGTCCTGGACTCCTCCACGATCGCCAAGATCTTCGACAGCAAGATCACCAACTGGAACGACCCGGCCATCGCGAAGCTGAACCCCGACGCGAAGCTGCCCAACCTCAAGATCCAGGCGTTCCACCGCTCGGACGAGTCCGGCACCACGGACAACTTCACCAAGTACCTGATCGCCACCGCCAAGAAGGACTTCCCCTACGAGGGCGGCAAGGCCTGGCAGGCCAAGGGCGGCCAGTCCGCTCCGCAGTCCTCCGGCGTGGCCGCGCAGGTCAAGCAGACCGCCGGCGCGATCGGCTACTTCGAGCTGTCGTACGCCAAGGACGGCATCAAGACCGTCGCCATCGACACGGGTGCGGCCGAGCCGGTCGAGGCGAACGTCGAGAACGCCACCAAGGCCATCGCGGACGCCAAGGTCGTCGGCACCGGCAAGGACCTCGCGCTGGAGCTGAACTACTCGACCAAGGCCGACGGCGCCTACCCGATGGTCCTCGTGACGTACGAGATCGTCTGCGACAAGGGCAACAAGGCCGAGACGCTCCCCGCGGTCAAGGCGTTCCTGCGCTACGCGGCCTCGGAGGACGGCCAGAAGATCCTCGCGGAGAACGACTACGCGCCCATGCCCGAGGACATCATCGCCAAGGTTCGGACCACCGTCGAGAGCCTGAGCTGACCTGAGCGTGCGGTCCGGTCCCCCCGCGGGACCGGACCGCACCGTCCGGTGCACCGCCGCCAAGAGCCGCGCCGTTGCGGCTCCGCAGACCGGAGAACCCGATGGACACCACACAGATAGCTGACGCACCTCCCCCCACTCCCCCGATGCCCACGGCCGAGCAGAAGCGCGCGGCCCGTGGCGCCACCCGCCCCGGGGACCGGATCTTCCTCGGCCTCTCGCGCGGCTCGGGCATCCTGCTGCTGGTCATCATGGCCGCCATCGCGGGCTTCCTCACCTACCGCGCGGTCCTCGCCATCAGCGAGGACGAGGGCAACTTCCTCACCACCTTCGAATGGAACACCGGCGTCAACCCGCCGGTCTTCGGCATCGCGGTCCTGGCCTACGGCACGGTCGTCTCCTCGATCATCGCCATGATCATCGCGGTTCCGATCGCCGTCGCCATCGCGCTGTTCCTCACGCACTACGCCCCGCGCCGGCTGAGCGGTCCCATCGCCTACGTGATCGACCTGCTCGCCGCCGTGCCCTCCATCGTCTACGGCCTGTGGGGCGCCCTCGTCCTCGTGCCGTACATGAACGGCCTCTTCGGCTGGCTGAACGACTACCTCGGCTGGACCGGCATCTTCTCCTGGCAGAACGGCGCCCCGCGCTCGATGCTCACCGTGGGCATCCTGCTCGCGATCATGATCCTGCCGATCATCACCAACGTGAGCCGCGAGGTCTTCCGCCAGGTCCCGCAGATGCACGAGGAGGCGGCCCTGGCGCTCGGCGCCACCCGCTGGGAGGTGATCCGCATGTCGGTCCTCCCGTTCGGCCGCTCCGGCGTGATCTCCGCCTCGATGCTCGGCCTCGGCCGCGCCCTCGGCGAGACGATGGCCGTCGCCACCGTGCTCTCCCCGGACTTCCTGATCCACAGCAGCCTGCTCGACCCGGGCGGCGGCACCTTCGCCCAGAACATCGCCAGCAAGTTCAGCGAGGCCACCGAGTTCGGCCGGGACGCGCTGATCGCCTCGGGTCTGGTCCTGTTCGTCATCACCCTGCTGGTCAACGGCGCGGCCCGCGCGATCATCGCCCGCCGCAAGGAGTACTCGGGGGCCAACGCATGAGCACCGCGACCATCACCCCGAAGGCGCCCAGCACCCTGCGCGGCGCCCGGCTGCCCAAGTGGGCCCCGTGGGCCATCGCCGCCGGATCCGTCGCCGCCGGCCTCGGCATCAGCGCCGCCGCCGGCCTGCACAGCGACATCCAGTGGGCGCTGATCGCCGCTGTCCTGCACATCCTCGGGACGTACGTCATCGCGGCCCGGGTGGAGAACCGCCGCCAGGCCAAGGACCGCGTGGTCACCTCGCTGGTCTGGGTCGCGTTCCTGCTCGCCGTGGTGCCGCTGGCGTCGCTGGTGTGGTCGACCGTGCAGCGCGGCACGAAGGTCCTCGACGTCTACTTCCTGACCCACTCGATGGGCGTGGTCGCCGACTCGGAGACGGGCGGCGGCATCTACCACGCCATCCTCGGCACGCTGCAGCAGGTCGGTCTCGCCACCCTGATCGCCGCGCCGGTCGGCGTGCTCACCGCGATCTACCTGGTGGAGTACGGGCGCGGCAACCTCGCCCGGGCCGTCACCTTCTTCGTCGACGTCATGACCGGCATCCCGTCGATCGTCGCGGGCCTGTTCATCCTCAGCCTCATGCTGATGTTCGACATGCAGCCCTTCGGCTTCGCCGGCTCGCTCGCCCTGGCGATCCTGATGATGCCGGTCGTCGTCCGCTCCACGGAGGAGATGCTCAAGCTCGTCCCGAACGAGCTGCGCGAGGCCTCCCTGGCGCTCGGCGTGCCCAAGTGGCGCACCATCCTGAAGGTGGTCCTGCCGACCTCGCTCGGCGGCATCACCACCGGCATCATGCTGTCCATCGCCCGTATCGCCGGTGAGACGGCGCCCGTGCTGCTGCTGGTCTTCGGCAGCAAGTTCATCAACGCCAACCCCTTCGAGGGCGCGCAGGCGTCACTGCCGCTGTACATCTACCAGCAGTACGGCTCGGGCGAGGTCACGGCCTACGACCGCGCCTGGGCGGCGTCGCTCACGCTGATCGCCTTCGTGATGATCCTCAACCTGGTGGCCCGCGGCATCGCCCGCTGGAAGGCCCCCAAGACCGGTCGCTGACGCGGCCATACAGCGACTGACTGAAGTCTGGAAGTGAAGTAGTCATGGCCAAGCGAATCGACGTAAGCGGACTGACCGCCTACTACGGCTCCCACAAGGCGATCGAGGACATCTCGATGACCGTCGAGCCCCGCTCGGTGACGGCGTTCATCGGCCCGTCGGGCTGCGGCAAGTCGACGTTCCTGCGCACCCTGAACCGCATGCACGAGGTCACGGCCGGCGGCCGGGTCGAGGGCAAGGTGCTGCTGGACGACGAGGACCTCTACGGCACGGGCATCGACCCGGTGTCGGTCCGCCGCGAGGTCGGCATGGTGTTCCAGCGGCCGAACCCGTTCCCGACGATGTCGATCTTCGACAACGTGGCGGCGGGCCTGCGGCTGAACGGCAACTACAAGAAGAGCGAGCTGGCGGACGTCGTCGAGCGCTCGCTCAAGGGCGCCAACCTCTGGAACGAGGTCAAGGACCGCCTGAACAAGCCCGGCTCGGGCCTGTCCGGCGGTCAGCAGCAGCGTCTGTGCATCGCGCGGGCGATCGCGGTGGAGCCGAACGTCCTGCTCATGGACGAGCCGTGCTCGGCGCTCGACCCGATCTCGACCCTGGCGATCGAGGACCTGATCGGGGAGCTGAAGGAGCGCTTCACGATCGTCATCGTGACGCACAACATGCAGCAGGCGGCGCGGGTCTCCGACCGCACGGCGTTCTTCAACCTCGCGGCGGTCGGCCAGCCCGGCAAGCTCATCGAGATCGACGACACGGAGCGGATCTTCTCCAACCCGTCGGTCCAGGCCACGGAGGACTACATCTCCGGCCGCTTCGGCTGAGCCGCCCTTCGCCGAGACCCCTCGCGGTGCTGCATGGCGGTGCCACCGCGAGGCCGAAAAGGGCCCGCCCCTGGTTCCCGGGGGCGGGCCCGTTCGTGTGTGTCCGGCCGGTTCCCGGCCGGGCGGGGGCTACAGGAACGCCAGGTGCACCAGCCCGAACGAGGCCGCGGCCACCGTCGCCGCCGCCGGCATCGTGATGAACCACCCCAGGATGATGTTCTTGGCGACGCCCCAGCGCACGGCGTTCACGCGCTTGGTCGCGCCCACGCCCATGATCGCCGAGGTGATCACGTGTGTCGTCGAGATCGGCGCCTTGAACAGGAACGCCGTGGCGAACATGATCGACGCGCCCGTCGTCTCGGCGGCGAACCCCTGCGGCGGGTCCAGTTCGATGATCTTCCGCCCCAGCGTGCGCATGATCCGCCAGCCACCGGCGTACGTGCCCAGCGACAGCATCACCGCACAGGCGATCTTCACCCAGACCGGGATCGGGTCGCCGTAGTCCTCGACATCCGCGATGACGAGCGCCATCACCACGATGCCCATCGTCTTCTGCGCGTCCTGCAGTCCGTGCCCCAGCGCCATACCGGCCGCGGAGACGGTCTGGGCTATCCGGAAGCCGCGCTTGGCCTTGTGCGGGTTGGCCTTCCGGAACATCCACAGGATCGCGGTCATCACCAGGTAACCGGCCAGCAGACCGACCACCGGGGAGATGAACATGGGGATGACGACCTTCTGCAGCACGCCGTGCCAGTAGACCGTCGTCCCACCGGCCAGCGCCGCGCCGACCATGCCGCCGAAGAGCGCGTGCGAGGAGGACGAGGGCAGCCCGAAGTACCAGGTGACCAGGTTCCAGACGATCGCGCCGACCAGCGCGGCGAAGAGGATGCCCATCCCCTTCGACCCCTCCGGTGTCTGGATCAGGCCCTCACTGACCGTCTTGGCGACCCCGGAACCCATGAACGCGCCGACCAGGTTCATCACCGCGGCCATCGCCAGGGCGGCCCGCGGCGTCAGCGCCCGGGTCGACACGGACGTGGCGATCGCGTTGGCCGAATCGTGGAAACCGTTGGTGTACGTGAAGAAGAGCGCGACCCCGATGGTCACGACCAGAGCGAAGGTGTCCATGAACGGCTCAGGACTCCTTGACGGCGATGGTCTCCACCGTGTTCGCCACGTGCTCGAACGCGTCCGCCGCTTCCTCCAGCACGTCCACGATCTGCTTGAGCTTCAGCACCTCCATGGCGTCGTACTTGCCGTTGAAGAGGTGCGCGAGCAGCTTGCGGTGGATCTGGTCGGCCTGGTTCTCCAGCCGGTTGACCTCGATCCAGTACTCGGTGAGGTTCTCCATCGTCCGCAGGTGCGGCATCGCCTCGGCCGTCAGTTCGGCGGCGCGCGCCAGGACCTCGATCTGCTGGTCGACGCCCTTGGGCAGTTCCTCGACGTTGTAGAGGACGACCAGGTCGACGGCCTCCTCCATGAAGTCCATGATGTCGTCGAGGGACGAGGCGAGGGAGTAGATGTCCTCACGGTCGAACGGCGTGATGAAGGAGGAGTTCAGCTGGTGGAAGATCGCGTGCGTGGCGTCGTCACCTGCGTGTTCCGCTGCCCGCATACGCTCTGCGATCTCGGCCCGGGCGGAGGCGTCCGCCCCGAGCAGTTCCATCAGGAGCTTGGAGCCCGTGACGATGTTGTCCGCGGAGGCGGCGAACATGTCGTAGAAGCTCGTCTCCCTGGGGGTCAGACGAAAGCGCACGTGGGGTCCTCGGGGTGCTTCGGTTTCGGTCAGGCTGATGCTAGGCGCATCATCCGGCCACGGCTATCGGGCCGCCCACCAGTGTCGCCCATCAGGCACAGTGATGAGTACGGGGGCGGCCCGAGGGGGCGTGTACCCGGCAAAGTTCGGTACCATATACCCACCAGGGGTATATATCCGCCCACTGTCACCAGGAGGACGCGATGACGGACGTGACCGGCACCGCAGATGTCGCGAATGTCACCACCGGCACCGCGGCCACCGGCGCCGAAGCCGTCACGGACCACGACCACGGCGTGCACGGCTACCACAAGCAGAAGGACGAGCACCTCAAACGGCTGCGCAGGATCGAGGGCCAGATCCGCGGCCTGCAGCGCATGGTCGACGAGGACGTCTACTGCATCGACATACTCACGCAGGTCTCCGCCTCCACTAAGGCCCTGCAGTCCTTCGCCCTGCAGCTGCTGGAGGAGCATCTGCGCCACTGCGTCGCCGACGCCGCCGTCAAGGGCGGCGACGAGGTCGAGGCGAAGGTCAAGGAGGCGACCCAGGCGATCGCCCGCATGCTGCGGACGTGATCCGGCCCGGTGACCGGCCGGCGAGCCGGCCCGGGTTCAGCTGCCGGGGGCGTCCCGCTCCTCGGCCACTCTCAGCACCTCGTCGATGCTCTCCAGGCTGAGCCGCTCCTGGGCGGCCGAGGCCGCGATGATGAGCTCCCCGCACAGCTCGATCTCGGCGAGGGCCACGTGGTCCTGAACTGCCGTACCGCCGACCGGAGCCACGTGCGTCACCTCGTCTCTGCCGTCACCGGCTTCCTAGAGTAGGGAGCGGCCTACACGCCGCGCATGGCACGGACGGGCTAGTTCACGCCGGTCACTCCTCGGCGATCCTGCCCGCGTAGATGTCGTCGTCGTCCGGCAGCCGCACCCGCGCCGGGGCCCCGAAATCGTAGAGCAGGGTCGTCGAGGCGACGGCGACGGGGCTCTTGCGCTGCCCGTTCACGAAGCTGAAGCGGTGGCGGACCTTGCGGATGCGCCCCTCGTCGTCGAGGTAGGCGTCGAACGGCACTTCGGCCGTGGCGAACCCTTTCGCCGCCGCTCGCAGGGACCCCTTGTTGCCGTGGGACGCCCGTCTCGCGGCGTCCCCGAGGTCCGCCGTGCCCCGGTAGTGCCGCACGTCGGTGCCCGCGACCTCGGTGCGGCCCAGGTACGTCGCCGTCCTCGTGCCGCGCAGCACCTCAGCCGCGGCGAACGGGTCGGTGGCCCCGCCGGTGACGAGGTTCCCGTCGGACAGCGTCCGGGTGTCCACCCGCACCCACTTGTCCGGGGGCACACCGGCACCCCGGTTCTTCATGAACAGCGCTCCCGGCGCGAGCAGTTCGGTGACGGTCCGGCGCTCGGCGGTTCCCGCGGGATCCTGCGGCAGCAGCACCCGCAGCTCACCCAGCCGCTTGCGGTAGTCGTACACCCCGGCTCCCCGGATGGTCACCCGGGTGCCCCCAGCGGCCATCTCCATGGACGTACGGGTCTTGGAACTCCCCGCGTCCACCAGCCGGTCGGCGGCCCGGTGCAGCAGCACCACGGCGTCCCCGCCCCGGGAGTCCCCGGCGACGGCGTCGCCGCCCGCGCACCCTCCCGCTCCCAGGCCCGCTGTGGCCACGACCCCGGCGGCGAGGACCGCCGCACCCGTTCGCCCGCGCCGCCGTTCCCGCTGCCGCCCAGTCATCGCCTGCCTACCCCCAGCCGGTACGTCCGTCACGGGCCCCCCTGTCGTTCCGCTTAACGACCGGTTTGTGCCCCCGTCACGCGAGCCACGCCGTCCGGCATACGAAGTCTTTACCCGCGCTGGGTACCGTTGTCGTCGTGGCGCAGCAGGACGGGCTGGAACCTTCCCCCCACCTCCCGGAACACCGCACGACGACCATGGAGAGGGGCCGCTTCTGCCGGGCCGAGTGCACCTGCGGCTGGCGCGGCCCGGCCAGACGCGCGAGAAGCCAGGCCCGCACGGACGCGCAGCGGCACGCGGCGGGCTGACACCGCCCCGGTGGAACCCGCGCCCCCGGCAGCCCGTCTCCCAGGGCGGAACCACCGGGAGGCCCCATGGAACGGCGCACCGTCCTCACCGCCGGCACGGCGGCGATCGCCGCGGCGGCGACCCCCTTCGCCACCGCCTGCACGAACACGCGCCCCCGCGCCACGACCACGGCGGCCACCACGAGCACCCGCGCCGCCGCCGACTGGTCGGCCCTCGCCCGGGACCTCGACGGCCCCCTCGTCCGCCCCGGCGACGCCGCCTGGACGACCGCGCGGCAGCTGTACAACACCCGCTTCGACGGCCTGAAGCCGGCCGCCGTCGCCTACGTCGCCCACCCCGAGGACATCCGCACGGCCCTCGCCTACGCCCGCGGCCGCTCCCTGCGCGTGGCCGTCCGCAACGGCGGCCACTCCTACGCCGGCTGGTCCTCCGGCGACGGCCGCCTGATCATCGACGTCTCCGAGCTCGACCGCGTCCGGGCCTCCGGCACCACCGCGGTGGTCGGCGCCGGCGCCAAACTCATCGACGTCTACCGCGCCCTGGCCGCCAAGGGCGTCACCATCCCGGCCGGCTCCTGCCCCACCGTGGGCATCTCCGGCCTCACCCTCGGCGGCGGACACGGCGTGGTCTCCCGCGCCTACGGCCTGACCTGCGACAGCCTCACCCGGGCCACCCTGATCACCGCCGACGGCAGGCAGCTCACCGCCGACGCCCGGGAGAACAAGGACCTCTTCTGGGCCCTGCGCGGCGCCGGCAACGGCAACTTCGGCGTGGTGACCGAGCTGCACTTCCGGACCCACCCGGCACCGCAGGGCGTCTCGGCATACCTGTCCTGGCCCTGGTCGAAGGCGGCGGCGGTGGTGCGGGCCTGGCAGGAGTGGGGCCCGTCGCAGCCCGACGAGATCTGGTCGTCGCTGCACCTGGCGAGCGCCGCGGGCAGCACCCCGACCGTCTCCGTCGCGGCGTTCTCCCTGGGCACGTACGGCGAGCTGAAGAACGCCGTGGACCGCCTCGCCGACCGCGTCGGCGCCCCGGCCCGCAGCGTCTCCCTCAAGCGCCGCTCGTACGAGGAGTCGATGGAGGTGTACGCGGGCTGCTCGTCGTTCCCGGCGGACGCCCAGTGCCATCTGCCCGGCTCGACGCCGGGCCGCTCACCGAAGGGCGCCCTGGGCCGGGAGACGTACGCGGCGGCGTCGGACTTCTTCGACCGCTCCCTGTCCCCCGCCGGCGTCCGCGCGCTGCTGGCGCGGATCGGCTCGGTGCGCGGCGGCACGGGCAGCATCGCGCTCACCGCCCTCGGCGGAGCCGTCAACCGCGTCTCCCCGACGTCCACGGCCTTCGTGCACCGCCGCTCGCGCATGCTGGCCCAGTACATCGGCGCCTGGCGCGCGGGCACGAGCGGTACGACGGCCCGGGCCTGGCTGGCCTCGGCCCACAAGGACATGCGCCCCCACGCCTCGGGCGCGGCCTACCAGAACTACCCGGACCCGACGCTGAAGGACTGGCGCAAGGCCTACTACGGAGACGCGGCGGCGCGTCTGACGAAGCTGAAGGACCAGTACGATCCGAACCGCTTCTTCACGTTCCCGCAGGCACTCTGACCGGGCCGCCGGCCCCGCCGGACGTCACGCGGCCAGGTCCCGCTCGGACGCGCGCTCGTTGCTGGACTCCGGGATCACGGCGTCCCGCCCGTCGGTCGCCCGCCCTCTGGCCCGCACCAGCCACCCCGCCCGGGGCGACCGCTCCACCGCCTTCACGACCGGCGTCAACAGGGCCATGGCGAGCGGCGACAGCAGCAGCGCCACGGCCGTGCCCAGCGCGAACCCGCCGATCACGTCCGTCGGGTAGTGCACGCCCATGTAGACCCGGATGAACCCGCCGAACAGGGCCAGCACGATCCCGAACAGCCCGAACTTCCGGTTGGCGACGAACAGTCCGACCGCCATCGCCATGACGAGCGTCGCGTGGTCGCTGACGAACGAGTAGTCGGTCTTGCCCTTGACGAGCACTTCCAGCCCCTGGTGGTCGAGGAACGGCCGGGGGCGCTCCACGAAGCCTCGTATCGGCACGTTGACCAGGACGGCGACACCGGCCGCCAGGGGCGCCCAGATCAGCGCCGCGACCGTGGACGCCGCGTCCTCCTCGCCCCGGCGCCGGACGGACCACCAGCACCACACGACGAGCAGGACGACGGCGAGCAGCAGGCCGTACTCGCCCACGTACTCCATGACGCGGTCGAACCAGGCCGGCGCGTCCTTGGCCAGGCCATTGATGTCGTACAGCAGGTCGACGTCGGGGTTCGACCCGGAATCGGCGAGTCCAGCCATGGTGCTGCGGCCCCTTCGTCGTCTCTCCCGGCGCACCCGTGCGTGCGCCGCTCCTGCCACCCCCGTGGTTGTAGATCCGCTTCCGCTGCACGCGTGCGTGACACGTGCGTGTTGACGTCTGCTCGGCTACGTCACCAGGAACGCATGGTCCCCGTTGATACGTTCCACACTCCACCGAATGATCACGCAGACGTTATCGAAGAGAGATACGTCGTCGCAGCTCAGGGGGTGGGTTCACGCTCGGTTCACACCGTCGTGGGCAGCGCTTTCGCGCCATCTTCGGTGACTCTCGTGGCTCCGAAGTAGTCGGGGGTGTCGATCGGGTCGAACCGGATGACCGCACCCGTGCGCGGCGCGTCGATCATGTACCCGCCTCCGACATAAATGCCGACATGCCGGATGGCACGGGAATTGGTGAGGTCGTCCGAGAAGAACACCAGGTCTCCCGGCAGCAGTTCGTCCCGGGAGGGGTGCGGCCCCGCGTTGTACTGGTCGTTGGCGACGCGCGGGAGCGTGATGCCCACGCTCTTGTACGCGGCCTGGGTCAGTCCGGAGCAGTCGAAGCGTCCGCCCTGCTCAGGGGTGCCGGTGCCGCCCCACAGGTAGAGCGTGCCGAGCTTCTTCTGCGCGTACTCGATCGCGCCGGCCGCCTGCCGGGAGGGATCGACCCGGCCGACGGGCGCCGCGAAGCTCTCGGAGAGGGTGGTGATCCGCTTCACGTAGTTCTGCGTCTCGCTGTACGGCGGCACGCCCCCGTACTTGATCACCGCGTACGCGCCGGCGTTGTAGGCGGCCAGCATGTTTTCGGTCAGATTCCCGCCCACCTTCTTCACGTACGACGCGAGTTCGCAGTCGTAGGAGGCGGCGGAGGGGATCGCGTCCTGCGGGTCCCACACATCGCGGTCGCCGTCGCCGTCGCCGTCGATGCCGTGGGTGGCCCAGGTGCCGGGGATGAACTGCGCTATGCCCTGCGCGGCTGCGTGGCTCTGGGCCCTGGGGTTGAAGCCGCTCTCCTGGTAAAGCTGGGCGGCGAGCAGGGCCGGGCTGATGGCGGGGCAGAGGTTGCCCCACTTCGCGACGAGCGGCGCGTACGCCGCGGGCACCGATCCCTTGGCCAACGCTTTCGCCCCGCCGCTCACGCCGTTGACGAGGTTTCCGGCGACGAGGTAGACGCCGACGACCAGCAGCATCACGAAGGCCAGCGCCGAGCTGATCGCAACACTGGCCACGATCCACGCCTTACGCACCGTCAACCGCCCCTCGCCGCCCAGGAGTCCGTCGCTCAGTGTAGAGGCGGCGGTCGCACACCGGAATGATCACGGCGAGGAGAGTCGGGGCGGACGGAGGAGCGGACGGAGGTACGACCCGCCACACGGCGGGCACGCGGCGGGCCCGACGGGGGTGCGGCGGACACGCGGCCTGAACGACGGGGCACGGCGGTCACGCGGCCGGCACGGCGGTCACGACGGGCGCGTGCCCGGCGCGACGGGCACGCGGTCAGCGCGGCGGACACGCGGTCGGCACGGCCGGCGCATGGTCCGCGCGGCGGGGGCGCGGTCCGGGGATTAGGCGCGCACGGCAGCGTGAGCGCGCCCGGGGCACCCGCCGTCTCCCGACGGACAGTCACGGACCGGGTGAGCCTGCCGTCACAGCCGTGCGGCCTCCGCGCCGAGGGCCATGCTGCAGGAGACCTCCGGGGCGGTGCCGCCGTCGCCGCCCCGGCCGGCCCACGTCTCCGCCTACGACACCTGTGGTGGCACCAGCGCCGCCGCTCCGATCACCGCGAGCGTCCACGCCCTGGCGGGCACCCCGTCCAGCGGCTGACACCGGCCCGATTCCCCCACGCGAACACCGCCGCCCTGATACGACGTCACCAGCGGCAGCAACGGCAGCTGCACCATCGGATAGCCCCCCTCAGGGCCGCGGCAACCACAACCGCGGCCCGTTCGCCGTGCCGGTAGCCTTCACCCGGAGAACACGGACGCGACCACTCACCCGACCAGCCGTCAGAAACCGTTCAGAAAGGTGAGAAAGGTCGCAGGAGGGCACAACGACGGAACCGCACACCAGGTTTCGCTCAGGCCTCATTGCTCGGCGTGACATGCCGTGATACACAGAGTGACCATACGATCCTTCGTACACCGTCCGGCGTCTCCCCTTAGGCTCCGGAGCGGAACGGTGGCAAGGTATTCGTACGAAACCCGCCAATCAATGACGCCAAGTCGACATACGACAGCGTCATCGTCGGCGAGAATGAGGCCTGACCTCTGCACGACCGCAGAGGATGCGGAACTACCCAACAGGGGCGGTGACTTACATGCTCTTTGCGGCCGATAAGGGAGACATCAACACCATCATCGGCGGGATCGCTCCGGACTGGGGCCCCTTCGGCAGCCTGGGCAACGAGGCCAAGGTGATGATCGAGGTGGTGATGGCGGTGGCCATCCTGATCTGCCTCGGCATCGCCATCTGGGGCGCCGCCAAGCAGCGCATCGGTGCCACGGCCCTGCGGGACACCTTCAGCGCCGAGCAGGGCAAGGGCCTCATCATCGCCGGCCTCACCGGAGTCTTCATCATCGGCTCCCTCGGCACGCTGTTCACCATCGTGTACGGCATGGCCGTGTAGGCCGGGCATCGTCCGCCCCGGCCGGACACGCCCGGCTCCCCTCCATCCCACCCGCCCGTCGTGCCCACCGGCTGAGGTTGCGTTTCCCTGATGTCGAGTCACCACACCGCGCCCGCGCGGGAACCAGCACGGCTACCGTCGTACGAGGAGTACGTGTATCCGTTCGACGTCGAGGGGGCGTACGCGGCATGAGTCTCGGTGACGAGCGTGACACCTCCGGCGGCTACGGTGGCACGGGCCAGACCCGCACCCGCCTCCCCGACACCGACACGGACCCCTACGGCACCCCGCGCCGCGCCCCCCGCTCCTCGTCCCGCAGCCTGGTGACGGTGGTCGGAGTGGTCGTCCTCCTGATCGCGGCCATCGCCTTCGCGAACCGGGGGGACGGGGGTGCCGAGGGCAGCGACGCGGGCGGCGACAAAGCGGAGAGCTCGGCAACGGCCCCCTCGGGCAAGCGTCCGGTGGGGGCCAAGACGAGTGGGATTCCCACGGGCTACTCCCAGGACGAGCAAGGTGCCCAGTCCGCAGCCACCAACTACGGCATCGCCCTCGGTTCGGCCGACATGTACAACACGAAGAAGCGCCACGCGATCGTCCGCACCGTGTACGCACCCGACGTCGCTGCCACCCAGCTGTCAGCGTTCGACCAGGTGTACTCCCGCCGGAGCTTCCTCGAGAAGCTCGGGCTGAACGAGGACGGCGTCGCGCCAAGCGGTCAGACCTTTGTCTCGCGCGTCATCCCGGTCGGCACCAAGGTCACGTCCTTCGGCGGCAGCACCGCCACGGTCGCCCTTTGGTACACCTCCCTCTTCGGCCTGTCAGGTGAGGGCTCCACGAACCCCGTGACCGAGAGTTGGTACACGACGACATACCAGTTGAAGTGGGTCGCCGGTGACTGGAAGGTCACCGACTTCACCCAGGAGGACGGCCCGGTCCCGGTTGGGCGAGATCAGAGAGCCTCCACCGCAGAGGACATGACCAAGGCTGTCGAGGAGTACGGAGGGTTCACCTATGCCCGGTAGGCATCACGTACTCAAGCTCGGCGCCGCGGTCGCGGCGGTGCAGACGGCCATGGTCCTGCTGGCCACTCGCGCCTTCGCCGCGCCCTCACCGTCCCCGTCACCCAGCAACAACGCGTGCGATCTGCTCAGGGGCGAGGCCAGGGACATCTGCGAGGGCGACACCGGTAGCGGAAGCGGTACGGGCGGAGGAAATCCGTCCATCAACCCCACCTCCACGCTCGACCCCCTCTCCTCCCTCGCCAAGGGCTGTGCCGACGCCGCCGCCTGGACCGTCGACAAGCTCAGCGACGCCGTGAAGGAGACGGCCAACGTCGACTTCACCAACCCCAAGTTCCTCCAGCAGTACGCCGTCGTCTTCGCCGCCTCGACGATCCTCACGCTCCTGCTGTGGCTCCTGGCCGTCGCCAAGCGAGCCGTCCGCGGCGTACCCCTGACCACCGCCCTGTCCGAGGCCATCGGCTTCCTCTGGCTGACCGTCCTCGCCTCCGCCTTCACCCCGCTGATCCTCTACACCGTCGTCTCCGCGACCGACGGCATCACCGAGGTCCTCGCCAAAGCCACCGGCGACCAGACCGACACCTTCTTCGGCACCTTCTCCGAGGCCCTCAAGAAGGGCGAGGACATCGGCGGCGGCCCCATCATGCTGATCGTCGTCTCCCTGGTCAGCATCCTCGCCGCCGGAGTCCTCTGGCTGGAGCTCGTCATCCGAGCCGCCCTGCTCTACGTCGGCGCCCTGCTCGGCACCGTCGTCTACGCCGGCCTCGTCGACAAGAACCTCTGGGGCCACGTCCGCCGCTGGGCCGGCATCATGATCGCGGTCATCCTCATCAAGCCGGTCATCGTCATCGTGCTCGGCCTCGCCGGCGCCCTGTCCGCCGACGACGGCCCCGACGCCTTCTCCGCCGTCGTCTCCGGCCTCGCCATCATCCTGCTCGCCATCTTCGCCAGCGCGATGATCTACCGCTTCGTCCCCGGCTTCGGCGACGAGATCGCCGGCTCCCGCAACAACCGCATCATGCAGGGCGCCGAGAGCAAGGCCGCGGCCGTCATCAGCTCCCCGGCCTCCCTCGTCGCGCAGGGCATCAAGACCCACAGCACCCGCGCCGACCACAACGGCGGAGGCGGCCAGTCCTCCTCCCCCCGGCCCAGCAACCCCGCATCCGGCGGGGTCGCCGCGCACAGCGCGCGCACCTCGAACGGCGGCGGATCTGTCCCCTCCGCCGCACCCGCACCCCGTTCGAGCAGCCCCGTCAACACACCCCACGCCAGCAGTACCCGCAACAGCAGTACCAACCGCACGGGAGGTGAAGGGCGTTGACGACCGAGTCCCACGTGTCCCATCCGGTCACGCCCCGCCGGACATACCTGATCGGCCGCGCCCGGCCGAACGCGATCATCGGCCGCAACCGCGAGACCGGCGAGATCGCCCTGATCGTCGTGGGCGCGTTCCTCGGCATGATGTGCGGACTCCTCGTCCCGGTGCTGTCCCTGCGCATCGTGCTGCTCGCCGGGTTCCCGATGCTGGCGCTGGCCGCGGTCTACGTGCCGTACAAGCACCGCACGTTCTACAAGTGGTTCGAGATCAACCGCAGCTACAAGCGCACCCTCAAGCGGGGAGCCACCTACCGCTCCACCGCCGTCGAGGCCGGCACCCGGCTCGACGGCCGCGAGGTCGAGGTCGGCCCGCCCCCCGGCATCGGCCGCATCACCTGGCTCTCCGCGCCCTTCGGGCCCGACGAGATCGCCGTCCTGCTGCACGCCGACCGCAAGACCGTCACCGCCGCCATCGAGATCGAGGGCCCCGGCGTCGGCCTGCGCGACAGCGAGGACCAGGAGGCCCTGGTCGACCGCTTCGGCACGCTGCTCAAGCACGTGGCCAACGGCGACGGCTTCGTCACCCGCCTGCAGATGCTCGCCCGCACCCTGCCCGCCGACCCCGACGCCCACGCCAAGGACGTCGCCGTCCGCGGCGACGACAGGGCCCTGCCCTGGCTGCAGGAGTCCTACGACCAGCTCCAGTCGATGGTGTCGACCAGCAGCGAGCAGCACCGCGCCTACCTCGTCGCCTGCATGCACTACACCCGCGACCTCGCCGCCGAGGCCAACGCCATGGCCCGCGCCGCCCGCGCCCACGGCGGCAAGGTCGACCGCGACGCCGGACTCGCCGTCGTCATGGCCCGCGAGCTCACCGACATCTGCTCGCGCCTGCAGGAGGCCGACATCCGCGTCCGCCAGCCGCTCGGCCAGAGCCGGCTGTCCTCGCTGATCCACTCCATGTACGACCCGGACCACCCGATCGACCACATCCAGGCGATGACCAAGCGCAACGCCTGGCCGGCCGAGCTGGACGCCATGGAGCCCACCTACCTCCAGGCCAAGACCCGCGAGTCCTCCACCCGCGCCCCCTGGTGCCACGCCACGGCCTGGGTGAAGGAGTGGCCGATGACCCCCGTCGGCGTCAACTTCCTGGCCCCGCTGCTCGTCCACACCCCGGACGTCATCCGCACGGTCGCCGTCACCATGGACCTCGAACCCACCGAGGTCGCCATCGAGCGGATGCTCACCGAGAAGACCAACGACGAGGCCGAGGCGTCCCGCGCCGCCAAGATGAACCGCACGGTCGACCCCCGCGACGTGGCCGCCCACTCCCGGCTCGACCAGCGCGGCGAGGACCTCGCCAGCGGCGCCGCCGGCGTCAACCTCGTCGGCTACATCACCGTCAGCTCCCGCTCCCCCGACGCCCTCGCCCGCGACAAGCGCACGATAAGGGCCTCGGCCGGCAAGTCGTACCTCAAGCTCGAATGGTGCGACCGCGAGCACCACCGCGCCTTCGTGAACACCCTTCCCTTCGCCACCGGCATCCGGAGGTAGGACCTGATGCGGGATCCGCTGTCCGTCCTCACCGAGGCCTTCACGTCCTTCCTCTTCGGGAAGGTCGAGACGACCCGGCTCCCGGTGCGCACGTCCACGGGCCAGGCCCAGGCCGTCTACCTCCCGACCGCCGCCCCCGGCCTCGGCGACTCCGGCGTCATCATCGGCCGCGAGGTGTACTCCGGCAAGGGCTACATCTACGACCCCTTCCAGCTCTACGGCCAGCAGCTGCCCGCCCCCCACTGGCTGGTCCTCGGGGAGTCCGGCAACGGCAAGTCGGCGCTGGAGAAGACGTACGTCCTGCGCCAGCTCCGCTTCCGCGACCGCCAGGTCGTCGTCCTGGACGCCCAGGGCGAGGACGGCGTCGGCGAGTGGAACCTCATCGCGCAGGAGCTGGGCATAACCCCCATCCGCCTGGACCCGATGGCCGCCCTGGACATGGGGATCCGCCTCAACCCGCTCGACCCCGCGATCACGACGACGGGCCAGCTCGCGCTGCTCCGCACGATCATCGAGGTCGCGATGGGCCACGGCCTGGACGAGCGCTCCGGCTTCGCCCTCAAGGTCGCGCACGCCTACGTCAACGCGACGATCACCGACCGCCAGCCGGTCCTCACCGACATCGTCGAGCAGCTGCGCCACCCCGAGCCCGAGTCGGCCGAGGCGATGAACGTCGCCACAGACGACGTCCGCGCCTGGGGCCTCGACGTCGCCCTGGTCCTGGACCGCCTGGTCGACGGTGACCTGCGCGGCATGTTCGACGGCCCGACCACGGTCGGCATCGACCTCGACGCGCCGCTCATCGTCTTCGACCTGTCCCACATCGACCGCAACTCCATCGCCATGCCCATCCTCATGGCGATCGTCGGCGTGTGGCTGGAGCACACCTGGATCCGCCCCGACCGGAAGAAGCGCATCTTCCTCGTCGAGGAGGCCTGGCACATCATCAACAGCCCCTTCGTCGCGCAGCTCTTCCAGCGCCTGCTGAAGTTCGGCCGACGCCTGGGCCTGTCGTTCGTGGCGGTGGTCCACCACCTCTCCGACGTCGTCGACGGCGCGGCCGCGAAGGAGGCCGCGGCGATCCTGAAGATGGCCTCCACCAGGACGATCTACGCCCAGAAAGCCGACGAGGCGAGGGCCACGGGCCGGGTCCTCGGCCTGCCCCGCTGGGCCGTCGAGATCATCCCGACCCTCACCCCCGGCATCGCCGTCTGGGACGTCAACGGCAACGTCCAGGTCGTCAAACACCTGGTCACGGAGACCGAACGCCCGCTGGTCTTCACCGACCGCGCGATGACGGAGTCCTCCGCCGACCTCGCGGACGACGCCCTGCGCGCCGCCGAGATCGAGGCGGAGGAGAGGGCCGCGGCCTTCGTGGAGCACCACGTGGGCGATTCCGAATCGACGGTGGCGTAGGCGCAGGGGAGGGACGCGTGAGACCGGACGACCGCCGCACCCCGCGGGACACCCAGGGAGGCATCCCCGACGGCCTGCTCGTCGGCATACTCGCGTTCCTCCTCGGCATGACCCTGCTGGTGTGGACGGCCACGGGCCTGGCCGGCCTGTTCGCCCACGGCTCCTGGCCGTCCGGGGTCACCTTCGTCCGCACGCCCCTGGCCATGCGCCACCTCATCGCCCAGCCCCACGATGTCCCCGGCGCCTGGCCCGGCACACCCCCCGGCGACCTCTCCGGCTACGGCCTGTTCTGGGGCCTGCTCATCGGCCAGCTGATGATCCTGATCGTCCTGACGGTGTTCGTGATGGGCACGCTGGCCAGATGGCGAGCGGTCCGGGCGGGACGCCGGGCGGAACGGACGGCACCGCCCGGGGAGCGGACAGCGACCGCATTCGGCACGAACGCACCGACGCCGCCGCACCGGTCCCCGGCACCCCACGGCACACCGGGCTGGGAACAACCACCACCGCAGCACGCCACCCCGGCCACGGCCCACCCGGGCGCACCGACCCCACACGGGACACCGGCCCCACACGGCACATCGACCCCACACGGGACACCGGCCCCACACGGCACATCGACCCCACACGGCACACCGGCCCCACACGGCACATCGACCCCACACGGCACATCGACCCCACACGGCACATCGACCCCACACGGGACACCCGCCCCGGCCCCAGCCGGGGCCCACCACGACGTCCCCGCCCCACCGCCGCACGCCACCCCGACGCCGGCGCAGCACGACGTACCCACTCCCCGCCGCGCCGCCCCCGAGCCCCCGCACCACCCGGAGCCGGCCGCGCCCCTGGCCCCCACCCCGGCTGCCACGCCCGCTCTGTTCGGCCAGGGACGAGTGGGCGGGTGGGAGAAGATCCTCGTGGCCCCGAGGGAAACCCGCCAGACCACCGCCACCCAGGCGGTACGCGAAGCGGAAGGCCCCGCCCTGGTCGTCACCTCCAACCCCGCCCTCTGGCTGGAGACCAAGGACCCCCGCTCAAAACTGGGCCCCACCCACCTCTACGACCCCACCCACCTCTGCAACACCCCGTCCCGCCTCCACTGGTCCCCCACCACCGGCTGCGAGGACCCGCGCACCGCGGCGACGAGAGCCACCGCCCTGCTCACCCCGGTGCGCCCCACCGCCAAGCTCGACCAGGCCGTCACCGACACCGCCACCACCCTCCTGCGGAGCTACCTGCACGCCGCCGCCATCGACGGCCGGACCATCCGCCACGTCCACCGCTGGTCCCAGGGCACCCAGATCCAGGACGCCGTCCGCATCCTGCGCACCAACCCCAAGGCCGCCCCCGGCTCCGCGGGCGAACTCGAAGGCGCCCTCACGGCCCACCCGGAACGCCGCGACGTGGCCCAGCAGTTGACCACCCGGGCCCTCGCCGCGCTCTCCACCGTCAACATCCGCGAGGCCTGCACTCCGAACCGAACTGATGCCCTCGCCTTGGATTCCTTCGTCCACGAAGGGGGCACGCTTTATGTGGTCGGTGAATCCATCGAGGACCCCAGGACCAACCCGGGCGCGATGCCCTTCCTGACGGCCCTCGTCTCCAGCGTGGTCGAGCGCGGCCGGCGCATGGCCGAACGGTCATCCTCCGGTCGCCTCGACCCACCACTGACCCTCGTCCTGGACGACGTCGCGGCCGTGGCCCCGCTGCCCCAGCTCCCGGAGCTGCTGGCCACCGGAGCGGACCGGGGCCTGCCCACGCTGGCCCTGCTCCGCTCCCGCGAACAGGGCCGCGCCCGTTGGCCGCACGACGAACTACCCGTCTGAGAGCGGCGCCCCCACGGAGTCCCGCTCCAGCACGAACTCCAACTCCCGCTCCCCGGACTCCCCGAGCGGCACCGTCACCCCACTGGGCACGAACCCCACCCGCCGGTAGAACCGCTGCGCCCGCCCGTTCTCCTCGTGCACGATGAGCCGCACCCGCTCCAGGCCCCGCCCCCACGCCCACTCCAGGGCCGCGTCGAACAGCACCTCGGTCAGCCCGCTCCCGCGCTCCTCGGGCCGCACGAACACACCGACCAGATGCCCCTGCTTACGCTCCACCGCGAACCCGGCCCAGTCGGTCGTCCCCGGCTCCTCCACGAGCACGGTCACCGTCGCCACCCACCGCCCGTCCGGCCCCTCGGCGATGATCTGCTGCCGCGCGTCCGCGCCCTCGGCGGCACCGGCCGTCCGCTCCCGCCAGAAGGAGTCCGGCTTGGCCACGGCCTCCTCGTACGTCTCCAGGAAGGCGAGGTGCGCCACCGGATCCCGCAGCGCGTCCAGCCGCAGTTCCTTCGCCGCAGCCCACTCCTCAGCACGGACGGACCGGATCACATAGCTCATGCGGGCCACCGTAGTACCCCGGTACGACACCCCTCACCCCGATAACCACCGCCGGTCCGACGCCCGCCGCCCCCGCACGCACCAGCATCGAACCATGCTGACCGCACACGAACTGACCAAACGCTACGGCGACCGGACGGTCGTCACGGACCTGTCCTTCACCGTCCGACCCGGCACCGTCACCGGCTTCCTCGGCCCCAACGGCGCCGGCAAGTCCACGACCATGCGCATGCTCCTCGGCCTGGACACCCCCACCCGGGGCCACGCCACCGTGGGCGGCCGCTCCTACGCCGCCCACCCCGCGCCCCTGACCGAGGTCGGCGCCCTCCTGGAGGCCCGCTCGGTCCACCCCGGCCGCACCGCCCACCACCACCTGCGCGCCCTCGCCCACACCCACGGCATCCCCCGCGCCCGCGTCGACCACGTCCTCGGCATCACCGGCCTGACCGACGTGGCCCACCGCCGCGTCAAGGGCTTCTCCCTCGGCATGGGACAGCGCCTCGGCATCGCCGCCGCCCTCCTCGGCGACCCGGCCGTCCTCCTCCTCGACGAGCCCGTCAACGGCCTCGACCCCGAGGGCGTCCTGTGGATCCGCAACCTGCTCAAGTCCCTCGCCGCGGAGGGCCGCACGGTCTTCGTCTCCTCGCACCTGATGAGCGAGATGGCCCTCACCGCCGAACACCTGGTCATCATCGGCCGCGGCCGCCTCCTCGCCGACACCACGGTCACCGACTTCGTCCGCGACTCCGGCGCCGGCACCACCAAGGTCGTCACCCCGCGCGCCCCCGACCTCGCCCGCCTCCTCACCGCACCCGGCGTCGACATCACCACCGACACCCCCGGCACCCTCCACGTCCACGGCACCGACGCCCGGCACATCGGCGACACGGCAGCCGCCCACGGCATCCCCCTGCACGAACTGACCCCCAACGCCGCCTCCCTGGAGGAGGCCTTCATGGACCTCACCCGCGACGCGCTGGAGTACCCGGCGACCCTCGAAGGAGCAGCGGCATGACCACGACGCCCCTCCCCTACCGCGTGACCCCCGCCCGCGTCCTGCGCTCCGAGTGGCACAAGCTCTGGACGCTGCGCTCCACCTGGATCAACCTCGCGGTCACGAGCCTGCTGACCGCCGCGATGGGCGCGGGCCTCGGCGCCGCCTACGACGGTTCCGGCGAAGGCGGCATGGATCCCGTCATGTTCACCCTCCTCGGCACCCAGTTCGCCACCGTCAACCTCGGCGTCCTGGGCATCCTGGCCACCGCCGGCGAGTACTCCACCGGCCAGATCCGCGCCACCATGACCGCCGTACCGCGCCGCCTGCCCGTGCTGTACTCCAAGGCCGCCGTCCTGACCGCGATCGCCCTCCCCCTCACCCTCGCGACGAACCTCCTCACCTTCCCCCTCGCCCAGTCCTTCCTCACCGGCACCGACCTGGCCGCCTCCCTCGGCGACCCCGGCGTCCTGCGCGCCCTCGCGGGCAACGCGGCCGGCCTCACCCTCCTCGCCGTCCTCGCCCTCGCCATCGGCGCCCTGCTCCGCTCGGTCCCGACGGCCATCGGCGCCTTCATCGGCCTGATCATGATCCTCCCGGAGGTCCTGGCGATGCTCCCGTACGACGTCGTCCGCGACGCCGTCCGCTACTTCCCGGGCAAGGCCCTGGAGGCCCTCACCACGGCCCGGCCCGAGCCCGGCACGGCCTCCCCGGGCAGCGCCCTGCTCGCCATGCTCCTGTGGACGGCGGTGACCCTGGCCCTGGCCGCCTGGGCCCTGCGCCGCCGGGACGTCTGACACCCGGCCCCGAAACCCTCACCATGGACCCCGTGACGACGGAAGACCGGGTGCCGGAGCCCCTCACCGAGTACGCCCACCGCCTCACCCGCCGGGTGCGCGCCTTCGACCGCCGCCATCCGCTGCCGTGGGACCTGCACTTCGCCGGCTTCTGGGCGACGGCCGCCCTGATCGACTACGTCGGCGACGGCTGGAAGCACAACGCCCACAGTCAGGACGTCCCCGGCTGGCTCCTCCTGACCCTCAGCCTCGGCTTCTCGCTCCCCCTTTTCTGGCGCCGCACCCACCCGGGGACGGTCCTCGCCGCCATGGCGCCCCTGGCCCTGGCCAACGCCTGGACCGGTGCCGCCCTCCAGGCCTCCCTGCTCCAGCTGGTCCTCGTCTACCACCTGGCCCTGCGCCGCCCCCTGCGGCACCTGTGGTGGGCCACCGCCCTGTTCCTCGCCCCGGTCGTCGTATCGATCCTGCGCCACGGCGAGGGCAGCTGGGACCAGCAGATCGGCTCCCAGCTGATGTCCGTCACGGTGGCCGCCCTCATCGGCGTCACGGTCCGCACCCGCCGCAACCACACCGAGGCCCTGGAGGACCGCGCCCGCCGCCTGGAGAGGGAACGCGACCAGCAGGCCCAGCTCGCCACCGCCGCCGAACGCGCCCGCATCGCCCGCGAGATGCACGACATCATCGGCCACAACCTCTCCGTCATCACCGGCCTCGCCGACGGCGGCCGGTACGCGGCCGGCAAGTCCCCGGAACGCGCCGCCCAGGCCCTCGACGCCATCGCCACGACCAGCCGCCAGGCCCTCACCGAACTCCGCCGCCTGCTGGACGTCCTGCGCGAGGAGGAGAAACAGCGGGCCGACCTGACCCCCCAACCCGGCCTCACGGACCTCGCCCCCCTCCTCGACGGCGTCCGCTCCGCAGGCCTGCCCGTCCACCTCAGCACCCACGGCACTCCCACCCTCCCCCCTGGCCGCCAGCTCACCGTCTACCGCGTCATCCAGGAAGCCCTCACCAACACCCTCAAGCACGCCGGCCCGGGCGCGACAGCGCGGATAGACCTCGCCTACGGCGACAAGGCCTCCGTCACCGCCGCCATCACGGACACGGGCACCGGCGGCCCGCCGGACACCCCGCCCGCAGGCCGTGGCCTGCCGGGAATGCGCGAGCGAACCGCCCTCTACGGCGGCACACTTGAGGCCGGCCCTCGCCCCCACCCGGAACAGGGCTGGCGCGTCCGCCTACACCTCCCGGAGGAAACCCCGCAGTGACCACGGTCCTCATCGCCGACGACCAGCCCCTGCAGCGCTTCGGCTCCCGCATGCTCCTGGAGAGCCAGGACGACATGACGGTCGTGGGGGAAGCGGCGAACGGCAGCGAAGCCGTCCGCATGGCGGCCCAGCTCCACCCCGACGTCGTCCTCATGGACATCCGCATGCCCGGCCTGGACGGCATCGAGGCGACCCGCCGCATCACGGCGGCGGGCGACCGCACCCGCATCCTGATCGTCACGACCTTCGACCTGGACGAGTACGCCTACGCCGGCCTACGCGCCGCCGCCTCCGGTTTCCTCGTCAAGGACGCCCAGCCGGAGGAACTCCTGTCCGGCATCCGCGCGGTCGCCACGGGCGACGCGGTCGTCGCCCCCAGCCTCACCCGCCGTCTCCTCGACGCCTACGTCCACCACCTGCCGACGGACCCGGCCTCGCAGACGGCACGACAGCAGGACCCCCGCCTCGCTTCCCTGACGGACCGGGAACGCGAGATCCTCACGGTCATCGGCCAGGGCTGGACGAACACGGAAATAGCCACGCGCTTGCACCTGGCCGAGTCGACGGTGAAAACTCACGTCGGCCGCATCCTCGCGAAGACCGGCTGCCGCGACCGCATTCAGGCGGTCATCCTGGCGTACGACACGAAGCTGGTGCAGCCGTCATAAGGAATACCACCCGGGAAAAACAAAAAGGCCCACACCATAAGGTGTGGGCCTTTCCAATGATTGTTCGGCGGCGTCCTACTCTCCCACAGGGTCCCCCCTGCAGTACCATCGGCGCTGTAAGGCTTAGCTTCCGGGTTCGGAATGTAACCGGGCG